>JAGIAB010000243.1 GCA_017745135.1 Flavisolibacter sp. | reverse complement strand
GAATTGTGTCTGCCTGAGCGTTAGCCGCAAAGGATAGAAGGGTCAGACCTGTTACGCAGAAAAGTTTTAGGAAATGGTTCATTTTAAATAGCCGCTAACGAACAGGGCTTTGTGCAGGTGGGGAAATAGCATTCCGTCTGCCCATAGCCGCTGCTCAATTTATAAATTTAAGTTCATTGTTTTTTCTGTTGCTCGGCGTTGTTCGTCACGCCGGGACTACAGTTGATGCTTGCACTTAGCTGAAGTAACAAAGTTGTGCCCCGCTTGCACAAAACCCCCTGTTGTGTGTAGCCTTTCGTCACTCTTGAAGTTTGAGTTTCTCGCCAAGGTCACTGTCGTTCGTTGTCCAACCACTTTCGTAGAGCTTGTCCCAACCACGCTTGCCATTTTCATTGAAGGTCTGAATACTTACCTTTTGTAAGCCACTATCATAAATGTCAATGTTCTGAAACCAAATCCTAAGGTCAATGCTTTTGTTGCTGCATTTGTCTTCTTGAAAAAGGTCTATGGTATGTTGCTTGTCAAAATCATTGCTTAAAATCAGGTCAAAGCTTTTGTTGTCTTGCCAATCTTCAAATAACTTTTCTCCATTATCAATAAATTCCCAACCGTAAATCTGCTCGTTTTTAAATTCGTCTAACTCGTCAGACAATTGCGAGGGTTCAAATTCAAGCGCTTTTCCGTCCCGCTCAGGTGTCAACGAGGCAGCAATTCGTCCGACTTTTCTAAAAGCAAATAAAAACCTGTTGTCTGCTGGAAGAGTTCCGTCAGTCAGGATGGCAATGGGAGAGAATGTTACAAACACGGCTCGTCTACTCAAGTCTAAGTCAAGTCCAAGAATGCTTGCTTCATTCAAAGCATAGTTCAGTCCTTCTTTTAAATCTTGGGAAATGTCACACATAAGGTTACACACAACGTCGAACGTATTTGTGAAGAAGCGGAATTAGTATTCCTGCTGCCTAATTTACGTTGTTCAATTGATTACTGATTTGTTGTTGAAAGGTAGCCCTACTGCCGCCTTTTCACAAATACGCTGTTGTGCGCTTTGCTTCAGCATATTGGATAAGCCCTCTCTTCTCGTACTAATTTCTTGCTATCAACTTTCCTTGTCAAAGGGTCTAACCAAAACTCACTTAGATCCATAAAGTACGAAGTCACAACTATTTTGTTGCCTTTGGCGTCGGCAAACGAAAAATACTCATGGAACACCCAAGGAAGACGGCTCATCCGAGTGTTTTCGACCAACCTGATTTCGCTGATTTCCGAATTGGCAAGTTCAATCGAACCGTCCGATCTCTCGTCAATAAATTTCAATGAGTTGTACGTCACAATCAGCCTTTTACCAACAGATTGTTTATAGTACCTGATAAAGAGAAACACGGAAGGAATAGTCAGCGCTCCTAAACACACATTGATGAAAACTGCAGCCCAAGTTTGGTTGTTTTTCAACATCGTTGGGACAGCTAAGATATTCGCCGCAATTTGTAGCGCCACAAAGAGCCATATCAATAAAGTCTGTCTGATTATTCTACTTTTTCTCGCTATATAAACATGTTCTTGCATGGGGCAGTTAGCATTGCGCACAACGGCCGCGCATTGCCGAAGTACAGGACTTGGCATTGGTGCCGCTGATGAAAGTTGTAAAGTAAACAAAATGTTCTTCAGTTTCATAGGCCTTCTTCCGCCTGTATTTCGGCAATGCTGTGTTATAGGCCACCGGTGAACTGTCGGACAACACCCCGCCGGTAATGAACCTTTGTGCCGGCAGGATAATTCCAGCAAGGAAATGTCCCAACCGGCAGCCCTCTCCGGCTACAGCCACCCGCCACCGGTAAGCACCGGTTCAAATGATCTTTTTAGCTGCTTTTCTCTCCGGCACCAGTGCAAGAAACCGGAGTTCCTGTCGCCGGGCTGTGGCCGTGCATTTGTTGCCGCGTCATCGAAGCCACTACGAAGACCGAACCACCTTGTGGGCTCAACTGGGACCTGGGCGGGTGTTTCTCTCACGGAAAACGCACCGAAGGAAGCAGCGACGCCAAAGGATGGATTTGCCTTCCAAAAGCAAACCAAAAGCACAAGGGAACAGGGAACCGCTGCCCGGCTGTGGCCGTGCCTGTTCTGCTGCCAAATAGTAGCACTACGAGAACTGTAGCTGCCGGAATGTTGTGGCGCTGTGCCACGGGTCTTCGAAAAAGAAAATGCCTGAAAACAGAAACGATTGGTTGAAGGATCTCTCTGCCCTAAACCGCTTACCGGCCCGTCGGCTACTTCTTGTCTCACCGCCCGCCGCTTGCGCACAAAGAGAAGATTGCACCGCAACACGCCGAAATGCAGGTGGCCTATAACGAACAGGGCTTTGTGCGGGTGTGGCATTCATTGAACGTCAAGCCCGGAACAAAAGCGGATTGAAAAACTAAAGTTGAAGATAACACCTAAAAGCCAAATTACTAGCGTCCAGCCCGGAACCGCAGCCGAATAGCGAACTGTAGCTGATGCTTACAATGTCCAGCCACACTTGCACAAAACCCCATGTTGCCTGCTGGCTTTCGTCCAACCATGATTAAGAGCCGAATTCTTCAAAGTTTGCTCTCTGCATTCCAGCCCAACTAAGCCAATAATCAACGCCTGTCTTTCCTGCACCATTTGGGTCAATTTGAAAAAATTCAGGGATGATTTCAAAGTTTTGTCGTGTTTTCAATTCTGTTAAGTAATGTGTCAAACACTCCAACAATTTGGAAAACGATGAAAAAATAATTTCACTTAAGCCATCAAGGTCTCCGCTATATTCATGGTCGTAAACTCGAATAGGAAATTCGTTATCTCGCTTCGGCTGTCGTCCGTCAAACACTAAAGGTCCGGTATCATTTCCTTCGTCTGCAAAGGGATAAAGCTTTTGAGGAATGAGTTGTTTTGGAATAAACCAATCAAGTGATTGTTTTAAATCCTTTAGGGGCTGGGTTGGGCTTGACGAAGGAAGTCGGATAATAGAACAGTCACCGTCCAAAAAGAAGTATGATTTGTGCCAATCAATAAAACTTTTTGGATAGAGTATGCCAAACTGTTTTTCAAGTTGTCGATAGTCGCTCTCTTGAAGTGTCCCTTTTAGAGGCTTCCATTCTATCCAGCCGTCTGCGTCTTTTTCAGATGCTTTCATGTCTAAAGGAAAACTGTCTGTATAAACAGTCTTGCTGGGGAAGACTGATAAATACGCTTCTATGAATTTATGATTGAGGTCTGTCATAAGCTTGCAGGCAACGGAGAACGTATTTGCGAAGAAGCGGAAATAGTGTTCCTGCTGCCTCGTTTACGTTCTTTTGTTGATTATTGTTATAATTGTTGAAAGGTAGTTCGTCAGCCGCTTTTTTGCAAATACGATGTTGTGCGTTCGCTTTAGTCAATCTGCATTAATTTTTCATCAAACCAAACATCTTCATATCCGCTATTGTCAGCAAGAAACCGAAAACCTGCGGCAAGCCCTAAATATTTGATTATGTCGGGTCTGATTTGCAATAAGTGTTCAGCGCACATAGGCTTAAAGAAGTCTTGGGCTTCTGAATATTCGCCTGTCCATATGAACCAGCCAATCGTTCCTTTTGTTGTCTCTTTATCATTTGGATGCCTTAGTCCATGAATTGGGTCAGTAGAAAGGTTGTCAGAAACTCCAACCCGTAACTTCTTGTTGATGGGTGTCCACCTGGAGCTGTACTTTTCACAAATAGATTTTTGTTTCTCAATGTGAACGTTCCAAACGTTGTGCTCTATCAGTTTGTCATTGCCTGAAAGAAGTCGCTCTTTCCATAGCTGCATGTTCACTTTGTTTATTGGAAAGTTGATTTCTTCATTGTCCCACTCAAATAAGGTGTCGTCAATAATTTCGTCAACACTTTGGTATTCGTCACCTGTGATGATCTTCCAGGCAAAGTCTTGAACTTCTTTTTTCGCGATTTCGTCTTGTAGAAACTTGTCACATATTTGAATAAGGGCTTGTCTGGAAACTTGCATTTAATAGGGGTTGAAAAAGTGACGCACAACGGTCACAGCTTTGCGCAGACGGGATAATAGATATTCGTCTGCCCATAACTGTTGCCAAATTTATAATAAATTGTTCATTGTTATTACTATCGTTCAGCAGAGTTTGGTCTGCCCCAACTACCGTTGAAACATGCACTACTGCTGATTTTTAGCACGTCTGCCCCGCTTGCGCAAAACTGAATGTTGGCTGCTGGCATATTTACTTGAGACCTCAAGAATTTTTCAAACAACTTACAAGGTCAGCTTAAGTTTTAAAGTTTTTGTCAACTCTATAGCACTATACTGTAACTGCCTTGTCTATAATTCAAACTCTTTTCTAAAATAGTAAAGTAGAAATGGATTATTCGGTCTGTTTTCTTTGTCACTTGAAACATGTGTGACTGTCACGAGTGTCCATCCCACTTCCGACAACTTATTTATAACTTTTACTGGTTCTCGTAAACTTGTAATCGAAGTGAGCTGAGAATAATTGATTAAACTGTCCGCTTTTGTCAACTTTTTAGGTTTAATGATGTTATCAAGGTAAATATTTCCAAGAGCATCAACATTGCCTCTTACTTCTATGTAAGCGGATAAAGTCTTTTGGGAAAAGGAATTTAATGTCAACAGTAAAAAAGTCACAAAGAAAAAATATTTCATAATTGGTTTTGATATTTAAACTGTTAGATTTCGCTTGCAGCCAACACGTAAATTTATGACATAACCTCAAAAAAGTAAAGATTGATTTCCAGCATTTTACTCTTCGCCATTCCTGATTGTCGTTGTACCAATCCACCAGGCTCCGTCTTGATTCGCCATATCAATTGTTAGTCCTACCACTCAATCTTACCTTTCTTCCATAAGTCATCCAATGGACTAATAATGTTTACAAGATCCTTTTTGCTTACATGGAGATAGCGTTCTGTGGTGCGGATGTCAAAATGACCCAAAAGATCTTTTATGTACCGGATATCCGTTCCCTTTTCAAGCAGATGTGTGGCAAAACTATGTCTTAATGAATGAATGCCTATCTGCTTGGACAGACCGGCTTTTGTCTTTGCCAACTGAAAAATGCGCTGAATGGTGCGTGGTGGATAAGAAGTGCCCGTCTGCTCCGATTCAAACAAATAAACTTTGGGTCTTGGTTTGTATTTTTTTATATAAGCCCGCAAAATATCAAGTAATACCGGG
>JAGIAB010000242.1 GCA_017745135.1 Flavisolibacter sp. | reverse complement strand
ACGATATACTCCATAAGAAGTCCTCTTCATTTTAAATAAACCTGTAGTATTTATAATGCTTGTCCAGGAGACAGCTCTGCCGGAAAGCGGAACAATTTTTGTCCTATCAAAGTAGAACCGGAAAAACCACGATATGCACCAATATCTGTTAACCCTTGATATAAAAATGCTGGAAGCGCTTTATATCAAACAAACCGATGCATTGAAATTAAGATTGCTTGGCGGCGCCTGCTGGAAGGATGTAGCCAAGCAAAGAAATAAGATTACCGCCATTGCCCTGGCGATTCATGAAAAACAGGGTTTGCCGACAAGGGGAGTTGTTTTTGGAGAGACCAATACTTAATCTTATGAATAAATGTACAGCTTATGCGTTTGGACTATGAAGACATGGATTTTGAAATCCTGGAAAGACTATATACTGTTAAATCGAAAGAGTTGGAACAGGATCTTTTGTCGGGTGTGGCATGGGATGAAGTGCGGCTGAAACGAAGACAATTGACAGATCTTTCAGATGCAATGCATAGAAAACTGCAAAACAGAAACTCCGTCAACAATGCTCCGCAAAGACCCGGCAGTGAGGAATAGGTCAGCGGTTTGAGGCTTCAATTGGCTTCCCGGCAATTTGTTTTTATTACACTTCTTTTTAATACAGTGCTCTATTTTTTGCGTTTATGTTTTGGTATGGGATGGAAAAATGGAATTTAAATAGCGGCGTCTCCAGGTGATTCAACTCCAAACCCACAAGACAGATTTATTAAAAATAACGAGAACAATTCTTCCCCGGATTAGATTCCGGGAAGTCATTTTTCAGTAGCCACAGCATACAGATTTGCTTCAGTAATTATCCGGCCCATGGACCCCATTTAGCTGCTTGTTTTCTGTGTGATTTCCCGGCTTGAATGAAAAACCGGTCCTCGTGTTCCCATTCAAAAATGAATTTACAATGCCCCCGACAAGGTAGTGACTGCAGATTTTTTTATAGGTAGTAATACGGTGGCGGTGAGTGCGCCGGTGACTGCTAAATGAAAGCATTCATGGATGGTTTACGGAATTCCTACTCTTCAAAATCAGCAAAAAATTGACCTGGTTCAATGGCTGAACAGTATTCCTGAAATCCTGATCGCGGGCCTTGGTAAGAAAAATAACCGGCTGGGTCGGGCTTCAACCAGCCAATCCTATTTCCGAAAACTGATGTCTTCAAGCCTGTGATTCCCCTGGTAATTAAAAGGCTTGGTAATAAAGATCCCGGCTTTTCCAACTTTTACACTTCCGTTCGCTTTTAATAAAACTTCACGTTGACTCAGTTTCTGAAGATCAAGATTTAGGATTTTTTGAAATGAAACGGACCCCGATAAGGGAATAGAAAACTCGGAACCCTTCCGGACGCCAACCGTTGAATCCTGTACAAACTTCCCCAAATAGATAGTATCCAGGTAAACATCAGCTCCTGCCTCCTTGACAGTAACTCCAAAAGTGTTGGGGTTGTAATAGGTTACATTAAAACCTATTACAGCTTCCTGCAATCCAAAATTTTTTAAACGGAAACCATCAATACGACGGAATTGGGGGTCCTTGATATTAGTACAACCTGCCAGCAGGATCACTGCGAGAAAGGATAGAAGCTTTCTTAATCTCATAAAACATATAACGCAAATAATATGCGCAAGGTATGTTTTGTCCATTTTGATGAGCGAAAATCAATACTATGACTTTTAGTAAAAGCTAATCCCAATGTCTATGAATATAATACTAAAACAAATAGGATTATTTATAGTCTCTTTATTATGAAACAGAGTCTGTTATAATGACTATCTAAACATCTAGTTTTTAGATTATTGCTGATTATTTGCTCATTATTTTCTTTTATTTACTTACCTGTAATTATATCTGTATATTAGTATACAAAAATTTGAAAAACAGTTATTCGTGAAGATTGTTTTCTTTTATTATTCAAATTCATGCGTTCATTATAATTTTTTTTATTGTTGGATTTGCTAAATTTTACTTCGGGGAAGCGAAAACCATATATGTTATAGGCTTCGGAAAGCGAGGATTTTGAGTTGGCGAGAAAAAAATTGATCAGTAGTAAATGCGATATGGAGAATTGAGGTTTTGGGAATGCAGTACAAAGCGTATAGGCAAATGCGATCGTTTTGGTTCAACCAAGGTTATTTTTGTTAGCAATGTGTTTGACAGTATGTCAGTGTAGTTAGCAAATTCCATGAGCTGAATTTCATAACTGTTTCCTGGTTGACCATAGATCACAGGCTCCCTTTTATGGTTAAAAACCTTAACATGTGTCTCATACCTGGAACAAACCACTAAAATGGAGGCTTTGCTTTTTCTTCTTTTTGGTGGAAGCAGACACAGCCTGAAATGGGAAATCGCAGGATTTTCCGGGTAGACACACCGAGTTTTGGTCCGGGATCAGTTGCCTTGTTGTGCATTTGAAAATTATGAGTAGAGAAAAGTATTCCGCCTGGTTACCCAATAGATGAGAAAATTCCTTAATGGCCTGTCTGCTATCACGGGAAAAAAAGAGGATTGAATGATGTCGTTAATTGATGCGCTGCTGAAGATTGACGGGGGAAATTCTTGCTTAATTCCTGTGTTCAAAAAGGCGGCTTTGACCAAAGTAATTTCTATAACAAATATGCGCACAAGCTTCTATATATCTGCCATCCTTAATGTTATCTCTATGAAAAATACATTATTCGTCGCTCATATATTCCATTTCTTGTCTTGGGCAGGACCTGGTAGCATATAAGGGCATGTTGAGAAAAGTTCGGAATAACGGGCGGGAATTGGTATCATATTTAAGCGGTCTTTGTAGCAAAATATATCCCGGGAATTGTCTTCATGATCTATCCTAATGATGCTACCTCAGCACTATTTAGAACCGTAAGCAGGGGAGACCTAAAATATAATAATCGGCTTCCTGTCAGGAAACCGATACGATTGATTCTTTGTCCGGGAAATATCTGGTAAAGAGAACTTTAGAGTCGTACAACTTTCTTGGGGCTGCGCAATGCTTTAATCGTATTGATCTTGCTGCTCAATTCTTCTTTGGTCTTTTCAATCACTTCTATAGACTGGTCAGGTAAGGGGCAAACATTTAATTCGGGATTTACTTTTGCATCCGTGGTCAACTTGTTCAACTGGTTCAGCACAATGGTATAGGTTTTTTGAAGGCTGTCCAGTTGAATAGCAACTAAGGCATTGTTCATTTTGTGATCGATCTTCTGCCAATCCAGATTCTCGTATTGAGCTTTCATGTTTTGCTCAACATTTTGCCAGTTAACCGTCTTATTCAGTTCATTGATGTACTGTTGTTTTGCAATGAGCTTTTCGTTATCAGTCAATACATCGGCAATTGCCGTTTCCACTTCCTTCCATTGCAGGTTGGCTAAAACTTTTTTGGTAGCGTCAACCGTGGTTTTCACTTTTTCTTTTTGCTCAGATGTCAAGGAGGCTTCTACATCGTCTTGCGCCACCTGAACGATCATATTATTCACCGGTGAAACGGGGACTTCCTCTACATTGCCACTGTTCATTACAGGAGTGGTTTTTTCGCTGCTTTTTTCAGAAGAAACAACCGGGAAGTTCGTTTCTGCCTTATGATCAACCGGAATGGTATATTTAGAAATAGAAGTGCCGTCCCCTAATAGGTTAAAA
Organism: Flavisolibacter sp.; assembly: GCA_017745135.1. GTDB lineage: Bacteria > Bacteroidota > Bacteroidia > Chitinophagales > Chitinophagaceae > Flavisolibacter. Next base: position 1,550 of record JAGIAB010000242.1, on the reverse strand, counting down.
GGACTGGTGAAATCGACCGAAGCGTATAAATCAGTGCCTTGCTGCTTGTCTTTGATAATTAAAATAGAATTAAATACAACAATGCAAAACAGGGCAGCAAGCAAGCCGGCAAGCTGGCTTCTTCCAAATTTCTTTTTCTGTTCCATGCCAACAATTTTTTCGATGCGGCTCAACAGGTAATTTTTTCCTGTAGCACCTAATGCCAATGCATGTCGCGATGCCGATAATTTTTCCAGGGTAAGCAGGGCAGAGGCATAACCTACTTTATCATACCCATATTGCAATACCAATTGGTCGCAGCAATTTTCCCGCTCTTCTTCAATAGCCCTGGTAAATTGTTTAACAAACGGGTTGAAATATAAAAATGTGCTGATAATGCTGATGATGAAATTTACGAGGTAATCATATCTCCTGATATGGGATAATTCATGTAACAGAATTGCTTCAACCTGTTGAACGGATAAATTGCTTAACGCCGCAACCGGCAATAGAATGATGGGCTTTAAGTAGCCAACGGTAACAGGTGATGTAACCAACTCTGATACGTAAACAAAAACTTTTTTCGTAATGTCTAACTGGGCAGAAATTTTATTTACGAACAAGCGATAGTTCAAATCAGCTTTTTTCAAACCATGTTTTTTAATGGTTTGAACAAACTTCCAGTTCCTGAACAAACGGTAAGAAGGAAAAATCAGCAGGCTTAAATAAGCAACCGAGGCCGATAAAAGAAATATGTTCAGAATGCTGTTGGATTCACGAATAGTTTGATTGAAAATAGCAAGGCCTGAAACAGAACTGCTGTTGAAATAATAAATAAACGTAAACACAAACCATATAAATCCTGTAACGATAGCGCCTACCGCAAACTGGTATTTACTGGAAGCGGAGATCTTAAATACAGAATTAATAGCAAGGTAAATGCACCATAGCAAGGCCATTTGCCAAAAGCTGTTCAACGTAGCCCAACCTAAAGATTGCAGAAAGTGGGACTGGCTCCAATTAGCCATAAGGTTGTCGTTTATTGGTTTCGATTATTGTTTTCTCAAGTCGTTCAAAAGCGCTTGGATCTTTTCCAATTCTTCATCGGATAATTTTTGTTCCCCGCTTCCTAACGCCTGCAAAACCAATTGAGTTGACGAACCGCCAAAAAGCGAGTCGATCATCTTATCCAATAAATGTTTTTGGGTTTTCTCTTTGTTTACTGCAGCCTGGTACACGTGTGTACGCATGGATTCATCTCTTTTCACCAGGCCTTTTTCATGCATGATCTGCATGAGTTTTAGTGTGGTAGTGTATCCCACATCTTTGGTTTTTGCCAGCTCTTCATGAACGTCACGAACAGTAGCCGTATTTTTTTGCCAGATGATGTTCAGAATCTCTAGTTCGCTTTCCGTTGGTTTAATATATTTCGCAGCCATAGCAAAATTATTTCCTTACGAATATACGACCCATTTCGTATAATCAGACAGCCGCAGTCATATTTAATTTTAGTTAACAGTATTTAACGATGAGCGGTTATTAAAGAAAGCGAGTGAAGTGTTGCTTATATA
>JAGIAB010000241.1 GCA_017745135.1 Flavisolibacter sp. | reverse complement strand
CACTTACGCCGCTTTGTTGCGAAGATTCTACTTCCATCTTTCCATTCATAGCTTTAATACGGCTTTGCAAACTGCGCAGGCCCATTCCATCTTTGCCTGCATCGTTGTTAGAAAAACCAACACCATTATCTTCAATTGAAATCGAAAGTAAATCATCCTGTTGCGAAAGTTGCACAATGGCCTGCGTAGCTTTGGAATGCTTAATGATGTTGTTCACCAACTCCTGCACAATACGATAAACGGAAAGCTCAAAACTGTCTGTAAAGCGACTGATCTCTCCCCATGAATCATATTGAATTTGCAGCACCTTGCTATTGTTGACATTATTGCAATACCGGTGTATAGCTTCGTCCAATCCGTGCTGAAGTAATACCTCTGGCATCAGGTTGTGAGAGGTCTTGCGAATTTCCTGCGTGGCTTCATTCAGCAACTGCATGCCTTGCTGGTAGCCTTCGGATTGTATTAAATTATCAGCGCCAGGCAGGCTGCTGAAATGCATTTTTACGGCGGCTAACATTCCGGCCACACCATCATGCAGGTCTTTGGCAATGCGGCTGCGTTCTTTTTCTTCTCCCTGCATTAGCGCCTGTAACAATTGCAATTCTTTTTGCTGGTGAATAGATTTCAATTCCTGCTCGTGCATTCGTTTTTTATGCCTCGAGCGGATGAATAAAATGGCAACTATTAATAAGGCTACCACTAAAGCAGCCAAAGTATAGTACATATAATATCGGTTCTTTTGAAGTTGTAAATTTTTTTCGGCCAGTTGCAATTTGTTCTCGGAAAGCTGTTTCTCTTTTTGTGCCGTTTGATAACTTACTTCCTGCTCTGCTATCATCTCGTTTGTTTCGCTTTTGAAAGAAGAATCTTTCAGCGGCAGCAATTTGCTATAGGCTTCGGCTGCATTTTTATAGTCAGCAATTTGAAAGTATGATTCGGCAAGTACTTCGTACGAATCTTCTTTAACTGCACTGTGTGCTTCTTTGGAAAACAGCGACAATTTATTGAGCAGAGCAATCGCTTTTTTGTGATCGCCTTTTCCGGCGTAAGCCTTTGCCAGCGTAATGGTGGCAGAACCATAATGATTGATGTCATTCACCTCTTTAGCTAATGAAATTGATTTTTGTGCGGCTTCAATCGCAGCATCATATTTACCCACACCAACGCAGGCAAAAGCATATTGGTCATAGGTTCGGCAGGCAGAAAATTTGTTGGAGCCGGGTGTTAAATACTGCAAAGCCTTTCTTACCATATCATAGGCCTGTTGCTTATCCTCTTTGTTTTCGTAAGATAAACTTAGGGCACTATAGGTATTTAAGATCATGGGAGTGTCCTTTGCAGGAAGTGCAAGAGCCAATGCTTTGTTTTGATAAGCAATGGCGTTATCGTAAGATTTCAGGTTATTGTATAGTGTACCAATATTTAGATTGGCTCTTGTGCGTTCCCTGATATAAGGTTGTGTTTCCAATATCTTTAAGGCCGACATGCAATAATAAAAAGCGCTATCTCTTTGTCCTGTCGCAGTAAAGCAGGCAGACAGGTCCAATTGTGCATTGCACATCTCTTTTATGTTCAGAAGCTTTTGAAAGATGTGGGCAGCGGTCTGGTATTGCTGAATAGCAGCTTCGTATTTACCTGTACTAAGATTGACGAATCCAAGGCCAAGCATGGCACCGGCCACGCCATTTTCATCTTTTATTTTTTGAGCAATACCTAAAGCTTCATTATAAATGGCAATGGCTTTCTCAGGTTCGGTCCTGTTGTAGGTTCTTCCATAAGTAATCAAACTGCTCACTTTTACAGTATCGTCTTGCATTTTACGGAGACGAAGCAAGGCTGTGTCCTGTGCCTTTGAGCAGATAGCACTGAATAAAAAAACAAGCAGAGAAAAAAATAGTGAAAACTTTCTCATGGCGTTATTCACAAACTTAAAACAGTTCGTTTGCATTGTTTCACGCCATGATAAAATTTGAGGGAGCTTTGCTATCATACCAGCTTTGAGGTATCGTTCCTATAAAAGCAATCTGAAACAAATAGTAAGGGCAACCATTACGATTGCCCTTTTTTTGCTTATGAGAGTACAACTGCTTAGAATTTGAGGGAAACACCCAGTTTCAATGGAGAGAAGCCATAGCCTACTTCTGCAAAGCCACCAACATTATCGCTAAACATATAACGGCCACCAGCATGCAAATCAAGAGTTACATCACCGCTGGATGCCTTGCCATAAAGTTCATCCCACTCACCAGTGTATTTTATTTTAAAATGCCTGTAAAGCAAACCTGCACCACCGTAAACATCAAGTTTAGGATTGGAAACATTCAATACTTCGTTGAAATGATAAGAGCCTCTGGCGCCGATAATGAAATAGCTATATTTCCATCCGTAACCATACTTACGTTGAACAAGACCTGCTTCCAAACCGGCTGATATATTTTTTGAAAAACCATGCTCGAAGGATGCGGTTAAAGGTAGTCCGCCGGTTCCGTACAGGCCATAAGTTCCAAGGCCTACACCGGCATTCAATAAATTAACTCCGGTTACATCGTCAAATTTTGTAGACTCCTGTGCTGATACTTTGTTGGTAACTAATAAAGAGAACACGATAACTGCTGCAAGTACAATTTTCTTTTTCATTTTTTGGTTTTTTATGGTTGTTTAAAATCTGAGGCAAAACTATCTCCTGCCATAACCGAAAAGATTTGTACTAACACTGAATTCTAAATATCAGTAGTACTACGGAGAGAGCTAAGAGAGGACGCATTGAATAGAGAAAAGGTGCTCTAAGTACTTCTACTGAATTTCATAATGACGTACTAGACCTTAGAATATTTCGCCCGGGTAAAAACAATTTTGCATCATCTTATTGAGTCGAAAACAACTACAATGAGGAATCATCTAAAACCACTTAAATAATTAAAAAAACGAGATTATGAAAAGACATTTTTTAATTGCACTTGTTGCATTGAGTTCCCTGGTTGCCTGTAAAAAAGAAAAAGGCAAAGACGATCCGAACAATCCTTCCAATCCTGGCACATCCAAAATGCTGAAGAGACTTGTTCAAACCAAAGCCGGCCAGACAACCACTTATAACATCTCTTATGATGCCAATAAAAGATTAAGCTCAGTAAGCAGCACTGATAATTCAGAAGTAACTTCTTTCACTTATGCCAACGACGGTAACGTTACCAAGATTGAAAATAAAGAAGGGAATGAAAGAAATGTATTTGAGATCACTTACAACAACGGCATCCCGGTTTCAGGAACCTATAAAACTTTTGAAAAGAATGGTGCCAATGAAACAATCGTCGGCCAATACAGCCTTCAATATACTGTTGAAAATGCCCTGGTCACAAAAATCAAAATGATTATTCCTGCTGATCCTGAAAATGATGAAGACGGTTACGAATTGGATTATACGCTTAGTTACACTGGTGGCAACCTTACTAAAATTGAAACAGGCGGCTTGTTTGGTTATACAGCTACCTTTACTTATGGCAATAAAAAACCTATGTTCCCTGCTATATTTAAATATGTATTGGATCCTGCCGGTTTTAGCCTGGAATTCTTTGCCAAAAATGATCTTTTGACCAAGCACTTTGACTATCCCGGTACAGAAATGGATGAAACCATCACCAATGTGTACACTTATGATGCCAATGGATATGTATTAACCCTCAATGACGGCGAAACTCAAACCACATTTGAATATCAATAAATTTTCGACAAAGGGCTGCGTGTAAAAAACTTTACAGGCAGCCTTTTTCAAAACAAGCTTTCCTCCACGTATAAACTGTAACGGTATGCTTTCACTACTTATCAATGCTAAACCAAGAAAGACCACACTTGTTTTCCCTAATTCCCAAAAGCTCTGGACATTTTTTGCAATGGCAGAAGTTTCCGAATTCCGCATCGAATCTTCAAAACATGCTTTCACTGGTAAGCTTCAGCGCAATGATATTGAACTTGCCAAACAAAGATTAGGGGCGAGTGAACTATAGAAACAGCACACCAACTTCGATCATCTTTTAGTTCTTTAAACAAAACAAGTTGTTTTGAATTACTGGCTTTCTGATCAGGAAGATAACGTAAATGATCTTTATCCGAACTACAGATTTTTATACCCTGAACACCCCACAGCCTTTCACCAGCATTCCGCATTTGAATGGATTAGAAACCGCCCCTCCCTTGTATTTATCGTATCGCTGATCTGTTTTTACAACCTGCTGTTTTAATGTTATAAGAAAAAGGAACAACAACAGTTCTACATTAAGAAGTATAAGAAGAAGCAGCTTCATCACTCACCATCTTTCTTAATTTTTTTATTATTGAATGCTCAACTTGAATGGTATCAAACAAGTTGTCCGGTATACGATCAATCTACTGTTAAAACAAAAAATCAGGTGTACTGAAGGCACAGTTGTTGCCGTTTAAAATGATGATCACAATAATGCGTCATTGCTGAGAGAGGAACGATCATCCCTTATTCTTTCACCTTAAAACGCGATGAGGATGAAAAAGATCAGAACGGCTTTAGTAGCCTTTGCTATTATTTCAACTTGTTTTTTAACTTCTTTTAAAACTGCACTGGCAACATCCATCAAAGGAAAAGTGTCACCTGCATGGTATGCAGTTCATGCATGGGCCATCAGTGAATCAGATACTTTATACACTACTATTACAGGTGGAAGCTTTGATTTTACAAATGCCAGGCCTGGCGTTTATCGTATTATTATCGAAGCAAGATCGCCATACAGACATATGGCTAAGGTGTAGTAGTAAAAGACGGTGAGGAAACGGATATAGAACTATCCTTACAAAAATATTAATGCAGTGTTTTACTACCGCAGCAGTTGTTCAATTAAAGGGGTCTTAATTGACCATTTTTTTATACCTGCTCAATACTCTTCATAAAATATAATTCTATGCTTTCAGCTTAATTGTTGTAACTTCTATTCAAATACTTTCCCTCCCTACACCCGCCACTCCCTGAAGATTCAATAAGTCTTATTCTAAAAGAAACCTCATTTTTTAACCTCAAAACATTTCAACAACATGAGAAAGATGTTTCCAGCCCTCACACTTATGCTCCTGTGCACATTAGTGATGGATAACGGTTATGCCCAAGAGAAAGACACCAAACAATCTTCGCAATTGAAACAAATGACCTGGACCACCAAATCCGAAGCAGCTAAAAAACTGGCACAGGAAGCTGCGGAAGATTTTATGAACATTGAAAATC
>JAGIAB010000240.1:2281-5242 GCA_017745135.1 Flavisolibacter sp. | reverse complement strand
TGAGAGCTTTTTGTTATCGTCAAATAAGCAAGGGCTGTGCATTGGTGGCTTCCCCCACCGGGAGAAGTCGGAAGGGGGCCGTCCTTCCCACCGGGAAGGCCGGGATGGGCCTTACCGTATCAGCGTCACCGTTCCTTTATCAACGAAAACCTTACCCGTGAAATCAGTTGCTTTCACCATCCATACAAAGGTTGCCGTATTTTGTTCCTTGCCTCCTATTCTTCCGTCCCATCCGGTTTCAGTATTGGTAGAACTATAAACCAGTTGTCCCCATCGATTGTAAATTCTGAAATAATCGAATTTGGAAATACCAACCGCCACTGGCCTCAAATAATCATTCTTACCATCACCATTTGGAGTGAATGCAGTAGGAACAAATACCCTTGGCATAGTTTTGAAAACCTTGACGGTTACATAAGCCGAATCAATACATCCTACTTCATTTGTCACAATTAATTTGTAGCGAATGCTATCAAAACTTCCATCGTAAATACCAATCGGGCTTTTGATATCATTGCGGCTAAGTGCAGTTGAAGGTGCCCAAAAGTAATTTACACCACCCGATGCATTAAACTGGAGCCTTTGCCCGATAACAACTGCTGTATCCCTGCCTGCAAAAGCATTGATCTTTGGCAATACATTTACAACCACTGTATCGCGTGAAGGTTTTGGACAACCAATATTATCACGCACAGTCAAAACATATCTTGTTGTACCTCTTGGCGATGCCACAGGATCTAAACTGTTTGGATTATCCAGCGATGAGGATGGAGACCAGGTAAAGCTGCTGCCTCTTATGTCTGCATGCAGTTGCGCTTTTGTATCAAAACAAATAGTTGTATCAGGGCCGGCATTAGCACCGGGATACGGGACCAAGGTTACGGTAACAGCATCAGTAGCATTGCAATGGCCAATTGAAGCAGTGATTTGATAAGTTGTGGTTGCGGCCGGTAACACAGTTGGTCTTAACAAGGTTGCGTCGTTCATGTTAGCAGATGGCGTCCAGGTAAAACGAAGACCGTCAGTTACTGCACCCAATTGCACAGAATCGGTTGCGCAAATAACGGTATCAGGCATGGCTCTTAGCGCTACAAAGTCTACCACTCGTACACGAACACTATCCGTGTTGATGCAACCATTATCATCCAGGGAAACAACATAACTTGTAGTAGTAGCCGGATTGACAGTTGGAGTTGCCGTATTTGCATTTATGATATTCGTATTGGGCTTCCAGCTAAATGTTCCGTTGCCAACGGCCTTCAGTTGAACATTATCTCCGTTGCAAATAAGTGTATCTTTTGGCAGAACCTGCAGCGGCGGTTTATCAAAAATGGTTACATCTTTATAAATAGTGTCAATACAGCCTTTGTTACTGGTAACTATAAACTGCACTTTTTTAACACCTGTTTGAGGATAAGTGTAAGATGGATTTTGAGAAGTAGAAACGTCTGTTACACTGGAAGGTTCACCAAAATCCCACTTCCACGAATCAATGACACCATAAGCGGTAGACGAAGCATCAAAAAACTGCGTTGTTTTATTTACACAAATACCGGCAAAAGTAAAATCGGGAAAAAAACCAGGATACACTTTTGCAACGGCAGTAGCTGAATCAGAGCAAGGTTCTCCACGATTTACAACAAGTTTTATTTTATAAATTCCTGTATCGGTATAAGTATGTGTCGGTGTTCGATCGGTTGATAAATTGCCATCTCCAAATGACCATTCATAACTTTTTATCAACGGACTGTTATTGTGATTGGAAAAGGTAAGATTATAACCGTCGCAGGTAATGTATTGAGGGTCTAATGCCGGTGTGGCCATACTGCAATCACCTACTTTTATCTGGAGGTCTTTTCTTTGGATTGCAATAGCAACACCTTTTCTATACTCTGTAACACAAACAGTAACAACATAGATACCTACAGCCGGGGCAATACCTGTGACCAAACCTGTTCGTGGATTAATAGTAACTCTGTTCCCAAGCGGTGAAGATGCATTATAAGGAGGATTATAAGGAACACTAGTATAAGGAGGGGCGGCAGGAGGATTAGGAGCGGCTGCATTTGCACTTCCCCCAGTATATGCATTACAAAAAGAATAAACCAAAGAATCTGCTTTATTAGGATCGGTAGAATCAGGATCGCTGGCACCAAAATCGTAAGTGAATGCATTATTGGCACAAACAATTACTCTGTCTTCTCCAACAAAACGTGCACTGTTGTTTGCAGGACCATCGGAGCGAACAGAAGTCCCGGGGATTTGTGCTGTATAGGTAGCTCCTACGGTATTGGAAGGACTTAACAGGTTATTTATACCGTTAATACGGCTATATCTCTGATAAGCGATTGTATATCCCTGTGCTACTCCTGGTAAGGTCACATCAAATTCATAGTAACCAACATCGTAACAAACTATTGGCGGTCTATTGATACAGGGGTTTGGATTATCCAGACTTAATTTAGTTCTTCTCGTCATTGTTATACTATGTGACCAGGCTAAGGCGAAAGTGGAATTGTTGAAAATACCAATAGCTGCAGTTGGATCTAAATCTGCAGAGCCAGGAGGGGCATTACAATCCCTGTATAATTTCAAAACAACGTGATAGGTATAGTTATTTCCGGACTGGCCGGTCAGTGTATAATACATTTCTCCACCCGTAATATGGTTAGCAAAGGCAGCACTTGTAAAAAGGGAAATAATGAATGAAAAGAAAAGTTTTTTCATTGGGTGTGGAGGTGTGTCTTCGTTATATAGTCTTCTAAAATGGTGTTCGTTTCAGGTGCTTCTTCCATCATACCCACGTGGCCTGCATTTTCAAGAACATGAATATAACTCAAATCCGCCAGAGAACATTGCTCCATCCCATCTTTTAACGGAACCACTGCATCATATTTTCCTAATATAAAAAGCACTGGTACAGCAGCTTTTTTGAGTACATCTGTCCGGTCAGGTCTCTTC
>JAGIAB010000240.1:0-2271 GCA_017745135.1 Flavisolibacter sp. | reverse complement strand
AAACAAATTTGGTAACGATGTTTTTACCCATTCCTCAATACCTTTTTCCTCAATCAACTTAATTGTTTTTTTCCTCCCTTCCTTTCTTTCCTCCGAATCAGCATAAGCCGTAGAGTGAAAAAGCCCGAAACCCTTTAAAAGCTCCTGATGTTTTTCTGCAAGAGCAAGAGTAATATACCCTCCCATGCTATGGCCGATTACAATCACGGAGTGCGGCTCGCCAGATTTGAAATAAAGAGAAGCTGTTTCATGAACGATGATATCTTTTACGCATTCTGCCATTCCTTCCATACTCATGTCTTCAATTATTTCGGAACGACCACTTCCGGGGAGATCTGGAATGATTAGTTTATAATCAGGGAAAGCATTGAATTGATTCTTCCATAAGTTTCCGTCAAAAGGAACTCCATGAAGTAATACAACTACAGGTCCTTCACCAATTACCCTGTAGAAAACTTTTTTGTGCTTATGGGTGATTGCTTTTTCCTGCATACGGTTTCGTTTTTGAAAGATGCCAGCTTCTGTAAATAATCAAAAGTACTACCGGGAGCAGTGCATTGTTCATTTGCTGTGGAAGAAAGAACCAGACAAATGCCAGTACAACCGACAGCCAAAAAACAATACTGAAATATTTTTTTACCCCTTGTTTTTGGTTATGAACAAAAAAAGCCATGACAACATTTGTTGGCAAGGCCCAAAGCAGGTTGAAATTGTTTTGGCAAACTTTATGGTCTGTTCCAAACCACATGAATAACAGAAGCAATCCTGCTAATCCAAGAATAAAAAAGAAAAGAAAATCAAAGACCTTGATGGTAGCTCTTGCCCAACCTGAGTGAGCAAAAGAAATACCAACAACAATAACCAGCAACAAACCGAAAACAATTCCCGGGGTGAAAAAAGATTTATCCTTTAATGGTGAAGGCATTTGCAAAATGGTTTGGGATGGAGTCACCAAAGGGTGATCGCTCACACTGGCGCTATCAAAACCTTTCAATAAATAATCAGGAAGGAACATGGCTTCCCGGTTAGTGACTTTTCTGTCCAGCTTTGCACCAAGCAAAATATCAATTCCAAGTTTGCTCCAATATTGATGACCGGCGTTCAAATAACTATGGATCAAATTGCGGAACGTCGGATGATTTTCCGGTAAAATATTTTTAAAAACAACTGGTGAATCTGTATTGTTAGCCACAATGTCGCCGGCTCTTGTTGTACAGTTGTCGAAAAGAAAATCATAACGGTAGTAACGATTTTGTTCCTGGGCATTAACTTGCAAGGACGTGTATAGTTTTCGCTTTTCAGCACAACTTAATTGAAGAACCTGTTCCCGTATACTCCTGCTTTGCAACTGGTACTCATACATAAAATCAGTGAATTCCTGCACCGATAAAAAATAAAGCAGTTGGCCGCGAATGAATTTCGTATAAAAATCAGGACCAAATTCAAATGTGCCATAATTGAAAACGTAATCTGTTCCTTTTTGTTCGTCCTGTACTCTCACAGCAGTATGACCAAAGGTTGAATACAACTCTTCTCCAGGTGCACAAGTCAGCAGGCTGATTCGAAGATTGCAGGAATCCTGTGCCAATGCCAATCTAACAATGCAAAACGTAAATGATAAAAGAAGGAGGAGCTTTTTCAAGCAGGAAATTTTATCAGGGCAAGATAATTAAAACCCACCTGTTTTAATTTTCATCAATGTTAAAGAAGTCTTTGGTATTTTAAGTACTTTGGAAACGATGAAGGAAAATGAAATACAGCAACTGCAAAAAGAATTGGAGCAGCTAAGCAAAGAAGTACAATTGCAGCAGGAAAAAATTTTGCAGTTACAACAACGGATTGCTCAATTATCAAACACAGAAATTTCTATTCCCAAAGAAGCAAAAATTCATACCCCACAGAAATTCTCTCTTGAAAATTTTATCGGCTTACGACTGATCAATTTTATTGGGATTATTGTTTTAGTGATTGGCTTATCAATTGGAGTGAAATATGCCATTGACCGCAATCTCATTTCCGAAGGAATGCGGATCACACTTGCCTATCTTGCCGGAATTGTTTTATACGTTTTATCACTTCAGTTGAAAAAGAAGTACGTTCTTTTCAGCGCTATACTTTTCAGCGGAGGAATGGCTTCCTTGTATTTTACCACTTACGCTGCTTATGTGTATTACAGCATGTTTTCTTTTGTGCTGGCATTTATTATCATGGTTGTTCTTATCATCTATACTGTTTATGAAGCCATACGATATAACCGGCAGGAGATTGCCT
>JAGIAB010000023.1 GCA_017745135.1 Flavisolibacter sp. | reverse complement strand
GCTCTTTTGCTCCAGCCTTTGAATGCACTTCTTGCAGCAACTACCGCATCACGAAAATCTTTTCGTGAACTTAAACAAACGTTAGCCAATTGTTCGCCTTTGCTGTTGGTTGCAACATAATAACGGCCGCTTTCTGTTCTTGGAAATTGTCCGCCGATATAAATTTTATAGGTCTTTAAAACTTCTACACGTTTATTGGAAACGGGTTGTTCAATTCCGTCTTCACTAATTGTGATGGTTGAGTTTTTTTCGATTGCTTTTGCCATGATTTATTTTTTGCCGGGAAGAAAATAAGACGGAAAGTTTCTTGTCGTCTTATTTTCTTCCCAGCTAATTTTTAAAGATTAGTATAAGCAGCAAGTCCATGCAAACCTCCCTCACGTCCATACCCGCTTTCTTTATAACCTCCAAACGGTGAAGTTGGATCAAACTTATTATACGTATTTGCCCAAACTACGCCTGCTCTCATCTTAGTCGTTAAATTAAAAATCTTTGAACCTTTATCTGTCCACACACCGGCACTTAAACCATATGGAGTGTTGTTTGCTTTTTCAATTACTTCTTCATCTGTTCTGAAAGTTTGAATGGCCAATACGGGTCCAAAAATTTCTTCCTGTGCAATTCGATTGCTTTGAGCAACGTTTGTAAATAAAGTCGGTCTGCAGAAAAATCCCTTGCTCGGAATGTTACATCCGCTTTGGAAAAATTCGGCTCCTTCTTTTTTGCCTATCTCAATGTATTTGTTAATAATGTCTAATTGATTTCTGGAATTGATTGCACCAATATCTGTGTTTTTATCTAAAGGATCGCCGACGATTAGTGTTTCGATTCTGTCCTTTAATTTTCTCAATACAGTATTGTAAACAGATTCCTGCACAAACAATCTTGAGCCTGCACAACAAACATGTCCCTGGTTAAAATAAATTCCATTGATGATGCCTTCCACAGCTTGGTCAAGAGGTGCATCTTCAAATATGATGTTGGCTGCTTTACCGCCTAATTCCAGTGTAAGTTTTTTATCGGTACCTGCAACTGCACGTTGAATAATTTTTCCAACTTCTGTTGAGCCGGTGAAAGCAATTTTATCAATGCCTGGATGATTCACAATCATAGCTCCGGTTTCTCCAGCGCCGGTTATGATGTTTACTACGCCTTCCGGCAATCCACTTTCCTGTATAATTTCTGCAAGTTTTAATGCAGTAAGTGGGGTGGTTTCTGCAGGTTTCAATACAATTGTATTTCCTGTTGCTAATGCCGGTGCAATTTTCCACGCAGCCATCAACAAAGGAAAATTCCAGGGAATAATTTGTCCTGCTACGCCTAAGGGTTGTGGGTTTCTGTTTGGGAAAGCATATTCCAGTTTATCGGCCCAACCGGCATAATAAAAGAAATGGTTGGCGGCCAATGGCACATCAATATCTCTAGATTCACGAATCGTTTTTCCTCCGTCCAATGTTTCAATCACAGCAAATTCTCTTGCACGTTCCTGGATCATTCTTGAAATGCGATAAATATATTTCGCTCTTTCTTTTACGGGCATTTTTCTCCAATACTTGTCGTAAGCATTGCGTGCCGATTTCACTGCTTTGTCAACGTCGGCTGCATTGGCTTCTGCTACTTCCGAAAGTTTTGCTTCTGTTGCAGGGTTGATGGTTTCAAAATATTTTCCTGAAGAAGGTTTTACAAATTTTCCGTTGATAAAAAGATCATAACGGTCTTTTAATTTAATGTGACTCGTGCCTTCCGGCGCAGGTGCATATTCCCATCCCGAATTGAATTTTAGTTTGGGAATTCCATTGCCCTTTGTTTTCTCTTCAGGGGCTATTTGTTTTTGGTCTGCCTTTTTTGTTTTTACTGGCATAAGTTATTTTTTGGGCTAAGAGGATAAAGAGTGAAAGAGATAAAGGAAAATTACTCTTTTGCTCTTAGCTATTTATTTACCGGTCTGCATTGCTACTATTTTGCTTTCGTTGCGTCGCACTCTTGTACGTTCAATAATCCTTATCATCACATTCGGCGTTTACAACTATTATCAACCACTCATTCAAATCTTCATTTCAACATGCCGCTCCTACGGAGCTCTGAGAAACATTATCATACTCACATCTTCTATTAACATTTCGCTCCTCTGGAGCTTCCTGTTCAGTGAAAGCACATGCTCCAATGCTCAATAGACTTACTGAACGTATAAGTGAGTGACACAACAGGTGTTGATAGTAGCAATTTGCTGGCTACAGGATTATCACTATTATTTTAAAGAACTGTTTGTGTTCGATAAAGTTTCTCCAACCTAAGTCTCCCCTTTAGGGGGACAGGGGACCTAGTCAATCGCGAAATAATCCGCACTTTGATACAATCCTGTTTTCTCTTTCATTAATTGCATCAACACATCATTTGTTAAACTGCTGGCGCCGAAACGAAACCATTGATTCGTCATCCATGCTTCTCCTAATGTTTCATTTAGCATCACGAGATAATGCAAAGCCAGTTTTGCTTTTGATATGCCACCAGCGGGTTTCATTCCGATCATCTTGCCGGTGTTGTAATAAAAATCACGAATGGCTTCCAACATCGTAAGAGTCACAGGCATGGTTGCGGCCGGTTGAATTTTACCTGTAGAAGTTTTAATAAAATCTGCACCTGCATACATGGCAATATCACTGGCTCTTCGCACTTTATCCAGGGTTACCAATTCACCGGTTTCTAAAATTACTTTCAATCTTGCAGCACCACAGGCTTCTTTGATAGCTGCTATTTCATCAAAAACAAAATTGTATTCACCTGCTAAAAATTTTCCTCTTGAGATCACCATGTCCACTTCATCTGCGCCGTTGTCCACAGCAAATCTGGTGTCTTCGATTTTTACTTCCGTGGGGGCTTGCCCACTTGGAAAGGCTGTAGCCACAGAGGCGATCTTAATTCCGGAGTCGCCAACTGCCTGCTTTGCCACTTTTACCATTGAAGGATACACACAAACTGCTGCAACAGTAGGCAAGCCTTCGTAGGCATCGTGCAGATGTCTTGCCTTGTAACAAAGCTGTTTTACTTTACCATCGGTGTCTTTTCCTTCCAAAGTGGTAAGGTCGATCATACTTAAGGTAAGCTTCAATCCTGCAACCTTTGTTTCTTTTTTGATACTGCGTTTGGTAAACCGGGAAGCTCTTTCTTCCTGTCCTACCTGGTCCACTCTTGGAGAAAGGCGAAAATCAGGGATGACAATTCTTTCTTTTACAACACTCATAAATGATCATTCGGGCATCAAAATTAAACTTATTTGCAGGCTTTTCTTGACAATTTCAGTTAAGGTTAAGTGGGAGAGAGAAGGTTTGCCACAGAGGAAAGTTAATATGGCCAGGTAGGGGGTAAGGCTGGAAGAAAATTACCTTTTCGTCCTCCTGTCTTCCCGGCAATTTTATTTTTCAAAATACAGATGATAATGCCTGCTGCATTTTGGATTGAATGCAGCCCCACAATTGGGACAATGGTTGTTGGAATTAAAATATTGGTGAATGGTTAGTTCTTTTTTGCAAACACCACATAAGATCGCTTTGGTGTCCCATTCTTCCTTTTTCCAAACTTCCGGTTTGTGGTTAACGGTTTCTTCATGGCATTCATAACATGGATAATATTCATTGCAACATTTGAATTTGATAGCAATGATATCCAGTGGCGAATGCCAGTGCTCACACCTTGTTTGATCGTCAATTGTTTTTCCTTTTACCTTCATCATCAGCTCTGAAAGTTTTTGTACATCTGGTGCATGGTCGTAGCCAATGTTGTGATATGAATTTTCATCTGGTTCAGAAATAAAATTAGTCATTCAAAATATTTATTCCAGTCAATTCTTCAATCGTCTTCTTTTTGGAGAGATTGTTTTAAATTACATGCAAGGTTTAAGGTGCTGTATATGAAGGCAACCTTTTCAAAGTACTTGCTGGCGAATTTTCTTTCGCTTTTGTTACCAGTAGTTTTAATGGCCCAGACAGTTGTGTCAATCCATATTGATGCCACGATCAATCCTGCCGTTGCTGCCTTTATCCATAGTTCCATTGAAAAAGCAAAGAAAGAAAATGCACAATGCCTGATCATTCATTTGAATACTCCCGGTGGATTGTTAAAGTCAACACGAACGATTGTTGGTGATATTATTGAATCGCCTGTGCCTGTTGTTGTTTATGTGTCACCGCCCGGCGCACAAGCCGGCTCTGCAGGGGTGTTTATTACTCTTGCGGCACATGTTGCAGCCATGACACAGGGGACAAATATAGGAGCGGCGCATCCTGTAGGTATGCAAAGCGGATTGGATACAATCATGAGTGAAAAAGTAACGAATGATGCGGTGGCTTTTATCCGCACCATTGCAGAGAAAAGAAACCGCAATGCTGACTGGGCGGAGAATGCAGTAAGAAACAGTGTTTCAGTAAGCGCTTCCGTTGCCTTGCAACAAAAGGTCATTGATATGATTGCTAATGATGATAATGAATTATTGCAGCAGTTGGATGGACGGATCGTGCAACTCAATGGCGGTAACATTACGCTGCACACAAAAGACGTAAAGGTGCTGGAATATGAAATGAGTTTTATTGAAAAGCTGCTCAACATCGTAAGCGATCCTAATATCGCTTACATTCTTTTAATGTTGGGATTTTACGGGGTGATGTTTGAATTGTTCAATCCTGGTTCTATTCTTCCTGGAATTGTTGGAGTTATTTGCCTTGTGTTTGCCTTTTACTCATTGAACACTTTGCCTGTTAACTATGCGGGATTGGCATTGATAGTATTTGCATTGTTACTTTTTATACTGGAAATAAAAATTGTAAGTCACGGTGTGCTGGCCATAGGCGGCATCGTTTCACTGCTGCTTGGATCAATGATGCTGATACAAAGAGGAGCAGGGCCAGCCGGCCAGATATCATGGACAGTCATCATTTCGTCTGTGATTATAACTACACTTTTCTTTTTGTTTGTTATAGGGATGGGACTAAGAGCACAACGATTGAAGCCCGTTACCGGTGTCGAATCAATGATGGGTGAAACGGGAGAAGCGAAGGAAGAATTGAATCCTTTGGGAATGATACTCCTGAATGGAGAACTCTGGCAGGCAGAATCGATAAGTGGGATCATTCAAAAAGGAGAAAAAATAAAAGTAAAAAATATGAAAGGCTTTAAGTTGTTTGTAGAAAGGGTTCAGGAAGTTCAAGAGGTTTAAGAAGTTCAAAAAGTTTACATCAATCACAATATTGCAATCATGGCAACTTAAATAAACGCTTATGCAACAAATTCCGGTTATAACCCTCGTTATTGTTTTTCTTTTCCTGATCATCTTATCGAATGCGATCAAAATTTTAAGAGAGTATGAAAGAGGCGTCGTTTTTCGTCTTGGCCGTTTAATTGCGGCAAAAGGGCCGGGATTGATTTTCCTTATTCCCATAATCGATAAGATGGTGAGAGTTAGTTTGCGGACAGTGGTGCTGGATGTTCCTCCGCAGGATGTGATCACCCAGGATAATGTATCTATTAAAGTAAATGCCGTTGTTTATTTCCGTGTCATCGATCCACGGAATGCGATTGTACAGGTTGAAAATTTTCTGGCCGCCACTTCACAAATTTCTCAAACCACGTTGAGAAGTGTTTTAGGTCAATCCGAATTGGATGACCTGCTTTCACAACGTGAAAAGATCAATCACAAATTGCAGCAGATCATTGATGCGAATACCGAGCCCTGGGGTGTGAAAGTTACAAATGTAGAGGTAAAACAAATCGATCTTCCACAGGAAATGCAGAGAGCAATGGCCAAACAGGCAGAGGCAGAAAGGGAACGGCGTTCTAAAGTAATAGCAGCGGAAGGCGAGTACCAGGCATCGCAACGATTATCGGATGCCGCAAGAATTTTAAGCGATCAGCCAAGCGCATTAACGCTTCGATATTTACAAACCTTAAGAGAGATTGCCACCGAAAAAAATTCAACTACTATTTTCCCTGTGCCCATTGATTTGCTAAAACCGTTTTTGAAAACGGATGGAAAAGAAATTACAGGGTGAAGCTGATCTAACTACATGGCTTATTTCGTAATTATTGAATGTTGTGGTCCATTCAATAAGCCTGGATGTTTTGTATAGCCGTGAACACCATTGCTTCGGTTTAATTACCTGGTGGTTTTAGAGTGTTGTTCCAGGGTTTCTCTTTCTTTTTGTGTAAGACTTTTTATTCCTTTTTTACTGATCTTATCTAAGATGCGGTCAATCTCTTTTTCCTTGTCAATCTTATCAGCATTATACCTGTGGTCAACCGAATAATAACGCTTTTGTGTTTTGAAGAAGTTGTTATCAACCAAAAGAACATGCGGCCGTGTGACAATGATGAAAATGAAAACGAGTGAAGGAACGCCGATGAGAAGGATGGGAAGATAGTTCTCTACTAACGACTCGGGGAACATAACAATTCCAAGCAACATTCCGGTCAATGCGCCGGCAAGGTGCGACTCGTGGCCAACATTATTTTTTCTTGAACGGATGCCATAGATTGAGTAAAGAACATAAGCCAGACCAAAGATCCATGCCGGAATACCAAAAAACATTCGCATTCCGGGGAAAACAGCAATCGCTGCAAAAATGATCCCTGCTACTGCGCCTGAAGCACCTACAGAACTATAACCACTGTCGTAGCGATGAATAAACAGCGAAAGCAAATCGCCGCCGATCATGCTGGCAAAATAGATGAGCAAAAACTGCACAGGGCCAAAAAAGGATTCAACAGAACCACTAAAAAAATATAAAGCAATCATGTTGAAAATAAGATGCATCCAGTTGACGTGTAAAAAACCCGAAGTGATGAGACGGTAATATTGTTTGTAGATCCGTATTTTCTCCACACTGAATTCGTATCGTTCATAGAAATTGCGGTCATTGAAACCTTTCCATGAAACAATAACATTGGCGATGATTAGGAGTAGGCTGAGTCCGATCACAATTACTAATTTACTGGTAAGTGGTTAGAAATAAAAGTGAAAATCTAAATGATAAATTAGTATAGTTACAACTAACAGGATTGTAACTAACAAAATTGTTAGTTGGTAAAAACGTCATAAAAAAAGCCTCCAGAACGGAGGCTTCATTTATTTTAGAAAATTGTCAGGCTTCCTTCCCATGACAATTTTTATACTTTTTTCCGCTTCCACAAGGACAGGGATCATTACGGCCAATTTTAGGTCCAACCTTTACAGGCTCCTGCTTCACAGCCACATCGCCTGAAGGATCGTAATAATCTCTTTCATTGGCTGCATAATCCTGGCCGGCTGCATCAACCGCTTCCTTATTCGCTGTCATCTTGCTCATGTCCGTTTTCTGCTGACGGCCTTCGCGAAGGTTAGGAGCTTGTTCTTCCTGAGCCGGTAATTGCGCATGACATAAAAAAGAAACAATATCACGATTGACTTCGCTGCTCATTCTCTTGAACAAATTGTAGGCTTCCATTTTGTAAATTACCAACGGATCTTTTTGTTCGAGGTAAGCAGTTTGTACGCTTTGCTTCAGATCGTCCATTGCACGAAGGTGTTCTTTCCATGCATCGTCGATGATAGCCAACGTGATGTTTCTTTCCATGGCATTGGATAATTCCTGTCCATTGGTTTGAACGGTTTTATCCAAATTTACCAGCACGTTAATTCCTTTTCTGCCGTCACTGAAAGGCACTACTACGTTTTCGATATGCGAACCTTGTGTAAGACGGATATTTTTAAAGACAGGAACAGCCTGTTTGCTTACCTGATCTTTGTGTTGTTGATAATTTGCAATGGCTTCATTGTACAATTGATCGGTTAATGAATTGGAATCTTTCTTCAGAAATTCTTCCTGGTCAATTTTTGTGTCTAACCCAAATGTTACAATGCAGGACAAGCGGAACCCCTCAAAGTCTTCCTGCTCACGATAACTGCTTACCAATTCTTCAGCCGTTACCGAAAATGCATTATCAATATCCAATGCTAACCGTTCACCAAATAAAGCGTGGTTACGACGATCATAAACTGCGTTACGCTGCATGTTCATTACGTCATCATATTCCAGCAAACGTTTACGAATTCCAAAGTTGTTTTCTTCCACTTTTCTTTGTGCTCTTTCGATGGATTTTGTGATCATGCTGTGCTGGATCACTTCACCTTCCTTGTAACCAAACTTGTCCATCAATCCGGCTATGCGTTCACTACCGAACATACGCATCAAATCATCCTCGAGAGAAACATAGAATTGAGAAGTACCGGGATCACCCTGGCGGCCTGCACGACCACGCAACTGCCTGTCCACACGGCGGGATTCATGGCGTTCCGTACCGATGATGGCCAAACCGCCTGCTTCCTTTACACCAGGTCCAAGTTTAATATCCGTACCACGGCCAGCCATGTTGGTAGCAATGGTTATTGCACCTGCCAAACCTGCTTCTGCAACAATTTGTGCTTCACGGGCATGTTGTTTTGCGTTCAATACATTGTGCGGAATCTTCTTCGCCTGCAACATGCGGCTTAATAATTCACTCACTTCAACCGAAGTAGTACCTACAAGTACGGGACGGCCTGCATTACGTAACGCTTCGATTTCATCAATGACCGATCTGAATTTTTCTTTTCTTGTTTTATAAACGAGGTCCTGGCTGTCTTTACGTATTACAGGAATGTTGGTTGGAATAGTAACCACATCCAATTTATAAATGCTCCACAATTCTGCCGCTTCTGTTTCTGCCGTACCGGTCATACCGGCAAGCTTGTGATACATACGGAAGTAATTCTGCAACGTAACAGTTGCATAGGTTTGCGTAGCTGCTTCAATCTTTACGTTTTCCTTTGCTTCAATGGCCTGGTGTAAACCATCGCTGTAACGGCGGCCATCAAGAATACGACCTGTTTGTTCGTCTACAATTTTTACTGCACCATCCATCACCACATACTCAACATCTTTATCGAATAAAGTATACGCTTTCAGCAATTGTTGAACCGAGTGAATGCGATCTGCCTTTTGTGCATACTCACTTACAATCGATTCTTTTCGTTGCATTTTTTCTTCTGCAGGAACGTCGCTTTGTTCAATTTCTTCCAGCCTTACACCAATATCAGGAAGAATAAAGAAGTCAGGATCTTCTCCTGCTCTTGTAATCATTGCAATGCCTTTATCGGTAAGGTCAACGGATTTATTTTTTTCGTCAATGCGGAACAACAAATCCTCATCAACAATATGCATGTTGCGTTCCTGGTCCTGCAAATAATAATTTTCTGCTTTTTGCAATTTCACTTTATTACCAGGCTCGCTTAAAAACTTAATTAATGGTCCGTATTTGGGTAAACCACGCCAAGCCCTGAACAAATCCAACCCACCACTTTTGGGATCATCATCGCCTTCGGCAAACTTTTTCTTTGCTTCATTCAAAAACTGGCGAACGCTGCGTTCCTGTGCTTCCACCAATTGTTTTACGCGGGGAACCAGGATATGATATTGCTGGTCATCACCCTTTGGTACAGGACCCGAAATGATCAACGGCGTTCTTGCATCATCAATTAATACAGAGTCCACTTCATCCACCATCGCATAATGGTGTTTGCGTTGCACCATTTCTTCAGGTGAGTGCACCATGTTATCACGCAGGTAATCGAAGCCAAATTCGTTGTTGGTACCGTAAGTGATATCAGCCAGGTAGGCATTGCGCCTTTGCTCGCTGTTGGGTTGATGTTTGTCAATGCAATCAACCCGAAGTCCCAACCATTCAAAGATGGGGCCGTTCCATTCACTATCACGACGTGCCAGATAATCGTTTACGGTTACAATGTGAACGCCTTCACCAGCCAATGCATTCAGGTAGGCGGGAAGGGTAGACACCAGCGTTTTACCTTCACCGGTTGCCATTTCCGCAATCTTGCCCTGGTGTAAGACAGAGCCACCAATTAACTGAACATCGTAATGCACCATATTCCAGGTTACCTGTCCGCCGGCTGCAGTCCATGTGTTTTTAAAAATGGATTGATCGCCTTCAATGCGGATATAATCTTTAGTTACGCTGAAATCTCTATCGAGTTGGGTGGCTGTTGAAACCAGTTCGGTATTTTCTTTAAATCGTCTTGCTGTTTCTTTAACAACAGCAAAAGCTTCCGGAAGAATTTCTTTTAAAATAACTTCAATCGCTTTGTCGCGGTCTTTTTTCAGAATATCTACCTGCTGGTAAACGGCATCTTTGCCAACAAGGTCATCAAATGGAAGTTCTTCCGCTTTTTTATTGGTTTGCTCAATCGCATCATCAATTTCGGTCAGATGCTCCTTGATGCGGGCACGAAACTCTGCTGTTTTATTGCGAAGCTCATCGTTGCTGAGCGATTGATATTGTTCGTAAAACTGATTGATTTGTTTAACCAGGGGTTGAATGGCTTTTACGTCTTTTTCAGACTTGCTGCCACCAAAAAATTTTGAGAGAAAACTCGCCATAAAATCTAATGCTTTTAATAAGTCGGTTCAAAAGCAGAGGTCAAAACTTCAGTGGTCCGGTAGTGGTTGGATATCTGAGATTTTTGATTCTGACTCCCGAATTTTTTCTTTGTCAAAAAAAGTGCTATAAATAATTAGTAGCCAATTTGACAGAGCCGTCAAAGATAAATCAAATTACAGTGATGATTGAGCCCTGTTTTAAGCTTAACAAAGCCAAAGGTTTTGAACTTCTTTACTTTACTTTGGGCCAAATAGTGAAGAATGAAGTTTAGCAAGACAAGGATGGTTTTGTTTTTAGGATTTGCAGCCATAGTGGCGGGATGTACGAACAGGGATAAGGTTGAAAGCACTGCGGATTTTGACAGACTTTATTTTGATTATGCAATTACAGCCGAAGAAGATGCAGGCTATGCGACTTGTGTTTTTCAATTCAGGGAAGGGGGGGAAGACGGCAGCGCCGTAAATATAGAACCTGCGACCGTGGAACTGGATGGGCTAAAAATAGGAACTGACAGTGCAAAACTTTCCGGTTTTTTTTACGAAGTGCAAAAGCCTATCGATTCTTTTGCCGGAAAGCATATGATTGTCTTTACAACTCCCAACAATAAACGCTATAAAAACGGCTTTGAATTCTCACCATTCACTCTTGAAGAAGAATTTCCAGGAAAAATCACCCGTAAGCCATTTTCTATTCAATTGAGAAATTTTCCGGCAGCAGAAAAAACAATCCGGTTGCTGTTGTTGGATACTGCTTTTGAGAGTTCGGGTTTTAATGATATGGTACCGGTGGTAAACGGAAAGGTAAATATTGATGAAGCTTTTTTAAGAAGCGTAAAGAAAGGGCCGATTAGCCTTGCATTGTACATGGAGCAGGAAATTCCTTTGCAGGAAAAAACAATGGCAGGCGGGAGGATTTTTATTACTTATGGGTTGAAAAGGCAGTTTGAATTGGCGGATTAGAAAAGTTTCAAGTTGCAGGTTTTAGGGTCTGAGGTTTCTTTCAATTTGAGCCTGTAGCTCTTATTTCATTTCTATTACAAAATGATGCGAGGTGATTTTAAAACCAAAATTCAAATACAGCCGGTGCGCATCATGCCTGTGATGGCCTGAATCCAGGTGAATGCTTTGTAATTCTTCAGCCCTGGCTTCTTCTAAAACATAATCCAATAAAGCCTTTGCGTGGCCTTGTCCTCTTGCCTCTGGCAAAGTGCACAAGTCGTCAATGTAAATACTCCGGCCGCGGTGAAGCATGGTAGTTAAGCGGTAGCCACAAAAAGCAACCCCTTTGCCGTTTTCTTCGATATAAATCATCTTGTAGCCTTCATCAATCATATACAGAATAAGGGTAAGGTATTGTTCCTGGTCAAGATGGGGGCGGAGTTCGCGGACTACTTCCCAACACTTCAAAAAATCTTCTTTTTCTGTTGCCTGTTTAATTTCCATGCCGGCAAATTAAGTTCAAAATTGGCAAAGCCTTAAATATGGAATTTATCCCTCGTTCCCGTACTTTTGCGGCCGAATTTTGGATGAGTTGGCAGTTGCCGGTTCCCGGTTTTGCAGTTGAATGTTGGAATAGGGAAACTAAACTGCAAATAGCCAACTGCCAATTGCAAACTTAAAACACATGGCTGGTCAATTAAAAGAAGTACGCAACCGAATTAAGTCTGTTCAAAGTACGCAGCAAATCACCAAGGCAATGAAGATGGTAAGTGCCGCCAAACTGCGCCGTGCACAGGATGCCATTGTTCAAATGCGTCCGTATGCCAGGAAGCTCCAGGAAATGCTAAGCAATATTGTAAGCAATACCCAGGTAGAAGGTGACAACGCTTTGGCCGTTGAACGTCAGGTTGAAAGGATACTTTTTATTGTTATTACCTCTGACCGCGGATTGGCGGGTGCTTACAATTCCAATGTCATCAAGTTGGCCAAGCTAACCATTAGTGAAAAATATGCTGAGCAGGCATCAAAAGGAAATGTAACCATTTGGAGCATTGGTAAGAAAGGATTTGAACACTTTGCCAAAAACAATTTTAAAGTAACCGATACTTATAAAGATATTTTCCTGAATTTGAGTTTTGAAAGCGTTCAACAAGCTTCACAGGCTGCTATCCAGGCTTTTCAAAATAAAGAATTTGACAGGGTTGAAATTGTGTACAGCGAATTTAAAAATGCGGCGACACAGCGTTTTGTTGTGGAGCAATTCCTGCCCATTCAAAAGACCAACGCAGGCGGCGGTGTGAAAGCCGATTTTATTTTCGATCCAAATAAGGAAGAACTGATTGCTGAATTGATGCCGAAGATTTTGAACACGCAATTGTTTAAAGCGGTATTGGATGCACATGCTTCTGAACACGGTGCCCGCATGACGGCAATGGATAAGGCAACAGAAAATGCCAACGAGTTGTTGCGCAATCTGAAGATTTCTTACAACCGTGCAAGGCAGGCTGCTATTACAACTGAGTTGACCGAGATTGTGAGTGGTGCAGCAGCGCTTCAGGGATAGCCCCCTGTCCCCCGGTGGGGGAACTTAGGCCGAAGAAACTTTTTTACAAATGCAGTTCTTTAGAAGTCGAATTAATGATAGCAATGAACTTTCGGTTGTAAAAATTAGCTCTGTATCAAAGCATTTCAAATTTAATAAAGACACTACAATCTAAGTCTCCCCTTTAGGGGGACAGGGGGAATATGGAAATTTCAAACCTCATACCGCACATTGAAGCACTCATCTTCGCAAGCGATAAACCATTGACTTCTGCTGAAATTACAGATCTTGTCAACCAGGCTTTTGGTTTTATGGAGGATAAG
This sequence comes from Flavisolibacter sp., assembly GCA_017745135.1. Classification (GTDB taxonomy): domain Bacteria; phylum Bacteroidota; class Bacteroidia; order Chitinophagales; family Chitinophagaceae; genus Flavisolibacter. The sequence goes on along the minus strand of JAGIAB010000023.1, from coordinate 4,312 downwards.
ATTGTTGTTGAACAGGTGGATGCAGCTCTCGAAGGCATTGTTGAAAAATACGACTCTGAGTTTTATCCTTTTGAAGTTCGTCAGAGTGGTGGGGGATGGCAATTCCTTACCAAGAAAGATTTTCATAAAACCGTTGCGCAGCTTAACGGAGAAAAATATCTCAAACGCTTATCTGCTGCGGCCCTCGAAACGCTTGCAATTATTGCATATAAACAACCGGTAACAAAAGGCGAGATTGAAGCCATTCGCGGTGTGAGCAGCGATTATGCCGTTCAAAAATTACTGGAAAAAGAATTGATCATCATTAGCGGCCGCAACGAAAAATTGCCCGGTCATCCATTGGTGTATGCAACTTCTAAAAACTTCATGGATTATTTCGGGATCAATTCTGCTGATGATCTTCCAAAGATCAAAGAAGTATTGGCCGAACAAATTGTTGAACCTACCCGAATTCATCATACCGATTTTGAACAAAGCGAAAGCCTGGTGGTTTCAGAAGAAGGAGAATTGGTGGACGCAGAAGTGCAAAATGGAACTCCAACTGAAGAAGAGCATGTCAATGGTCACAGTTTTGAAATAGAAGCAGAAGAAGGCGGTCCAAAAGAGTCAGAAGAAACTACCGCTGAAGATTTGCCGAGCGAAGAAGCCACCGAAGAATTTATCGCGGACGAAACTTTCATTGAGGGCGATGAAGTAGAAGAGACCGAAGATGTTCAGGAAGAAATAGAAGAAGAGGAGTCCAACGAAAGTGATGCTCCTGAAGAAGAAACCGATAATGCTCCGGAAGAAGGTTCAGACGATGAAGGAGCAAATGAAACTACTTCTGATGATGAGGCGACCAATGATGAAGATTCTGATGAAAAGGAAGAGAAATAATTTCCGGATAATCCACTAATCTCCCAAATCAAGGTTCAGACAATGCCACAAAGTTTATCGCATAGCCAGTTGAATGATCTTGCCGAACGTTTTGGAACGCCGCTTTATGTTTATCATGCTGAAAAAATAAAAGAACAATACGAAAAGCTTACATCTGGCTTTTCGGTAATTGATGCCAAATTCTTTTTTGCCTGTAAGGCACTCACCAATATTAATATTCTCAAGTACATTGATTCCATTGGTTGCGGTATTGATTGCAGCAGCATCAACGAAGTAAAACTGGCTTTGCATGCAGGCGTGCATCCCCATAAAATTCTTTACACTTCAAATGGAATTTCTTTTGAAGAGATCCAGGAAGCAGTTGAAGCCGGTGTGCATGTCAACATTGATAGTTTATCCAACCTTGAAAAATTCGGTAAAAAATATGGCAATTCCTATCCTGTTGGCGTTCGCTTAAGACCGAATATTTTGGCAGGTGGAAATTTGAAAATTTCAACAGGCCATGAAAGAAGCAAGTTTGGAATTCCAATTGACCGGATTGATTTTCTGAAGCAGATTGTTGAAGAGAACCAAATCAAAATAAAAACCCTCCACATTCATACCGGCAGTGATATAAAGGATGCCGACATATTTGTACATGGAGTTAAAGTGTTGAGTGAACTAGTTTCTCATTTCCCCGACCTTGAAGTCATTGATTTGGGCGGTGGATTTAAAGTTCCTTATGAACCCGAGGATGAGGAAACTGATATTGCCTTGATCGCCGGTAAGCTGAAGAAATTTTTGGACTCACATGTTTTCAATGGAAGAAAATTTCAGTTGTGGTTTGAACCGGGAAAATATTTGGTAAGCGAGTGTGGTTATCTCATTACCCAGGTGAATGTGATCAAGGACAATGGTGTTCAGATTTTTGCCGGTGTGAACAGCGGATTGAATCATTTGATCCGCCCGATGATGTACGACGCTTATCACCACATCGTCAATATTTCAAACCCGACCGCCGAAGAAAAAGCATATACAGTAACCGGCTACATCTGTGAGACTGACACCTTTGCCAATGACCGTTTGTTGCATGAAGTTCGTGAAGGTGATTATCTAGTTATTTATAATGCCGGCGCTTATGGGTTTGAAATGTCTTCTAACTACAACTCACGATACAAGCCTGCCGAGGTTTTGGTAAAAGACGGCGAAGCTTTTCTCATTCGTAAACGGGATGAGTTTGAAGATTTGCTGAGAAAGCAAGTTAAAGTGTTGTAAGAATCTATTTGACAACTGAGTTAAAGATCCTTTCTTACAACTGTTATATAGCATTCACCAGATAATAATTTTTCTTTCCCTTCTGCACCAGCAAATATTTTTCGTGAAGAAGTTTTGTATCGTTCACTACTTCATCAACGGCTGCAACCTTTGTACGGTTGATGCTAACCCCACCATTCTGGATCATTTTTCTTGCTTCACCCTTACTTGGGAAAATGGTTGTTTCAGCTAAAAAACTAACAGCATCAATCCCTGATTGCAATTTTTCTTTCGGATAATTGATATGAACGATGCCTTCCATAGCCTTCAAATCTTCCTCGCTTAAAGAATCTGCAGAAGCATTTTTTTGACTGAATAATTTATCTGTAGTTTCAACGGCTTTTAAGTATTCATCTACACCGTGAACAAAAATGGTGAGTTCTTTAGCGAGACGTTTCTGTAAAACTCTTTTGGATTGATCTTTATGATGTTCTTCGATCAAATCAGTGATTTCATTCTGAGGCAGGAACGTAAAAATCTTGATCCATTTTTCTGCATCGGCGTCAGCGGCATTTAACCAAAATTGGTAGAACTGGTAAGGAGTTGTTTTTTCCGCATCCAGCCAAACGTTGCCGGATTCTGTTTTGCCAAACTTTCCTCCATCAGCTTTTGTAAGTAAAGGACAGGTAAAAGCAAAGGCTTCGCCTCCGGCCTTACGGCGAATCAGTTCTGTTCCCGTGGTAATGTTACCCCACTGGTCACTGCCACCCATTTGAAGTTTGCAGTTCTTATTTTGATAAAGCCAGTAAAAATCGTAGCCCTGGATTAACTGGTAAGTGAATTCGGTAAAACTGATTCCTACTTCGCTATCTATACGCTTCCGAACGCTGTCCTTGCTCATCATATAATTCACCGTGATATGTTTTCCCACATCGCGTATAAATTGAAGGAAGCCTATCTCCTTAAACCAATCGTAATTATTTACCATTTCGGCTGCGGTCAGGTTATTAGAATCAAAATCCAAAAACTTCCTGAGCTGTTTTTTTATGCCCTCAAGATTCTTTTGCAAGACATCCTCACTCAGTAAATTCCTTTCCTGGCTTTTACCGCTGGGGTCGCCAACCATGCCGGTAGCGCCACCCACTAAGGCAACAGGTTTATGTCCGGCTCTTTGCAGGTGAACCAATAATAAAATAGGAACCAGGCTGCCGATATGGAGCGAATCTGAGGTGGGGTCAAACCCAACATATCCCGACGTTCTCTCCTTAAGTAATTGTTCCTCAGTGCCTGGCATCATATCCTGGATCAGTCCCCGCCAGCGCAGTTCTTCGATAAGGTTCATAAGTTTGATTCTTAGGCGGCAAAAGTAGGCAGGCTTACGCAATTTAGGGCTAAGTCTTTCGTTTTCAGGGGAGTGTTTTTACATTAACAACATTATGAATTTGAAAATGAAAGAATTACATTTGTCGACGCAGCCAAAACCTTTGAAAAGACATCATTAATCCATTGCTTATCCGAAAATTGAAGAAATGAAAATCAGTTTCCTGGTTCTCTCCGTTTTGATCCTTACCACAACTGCTTCTGCTCAATTCAGAAAGTATTCCAACGAATTTTTAAATATTGGCGCGGGTGCCCGTGGACTGGCAATGGGAAGTTCACAAGTAGCCTCGGTTGAGGATGGCACTGCCGGCTACTGGAATCCTGCGGGGCTTACCCGTTTAAAGGATCATCCCAGCGTAAACCTGATGCATGCTGAATATTTTGCGGGGATTGGAAAATATGATTATGCCAGCATTGCTTTTCCTTTAGCAAATAACAAAAGAGCTTTTGCCATTACAGGACTTCGCTTTGCAGTGGACGACATCATGAATACTTTGTTTTTAGTGGAGCCCGATGGTTCCATTAATTATAACAACATCCAGGCTTTTTCGTCGGCTGATTATGCATTTCTTCTTTCGTTTGCTCAAAATTTAAAACAGTCCACTAACAAGAATATTGATTTTGGCCTGAACGCCAAGGTTATCCACCGCAATGTTGGACATTTTGCAAAAGCCTGGGGTTTTGGTCTTGATGCCGGATTGCAGATTCGCAGTAATCAATGGAGGTTTGGTTTTGCGGGAAGAGACATCACCACCACTTTCAACACCTGGAGTTTTAGTTTTACAGACAGGGAAAATAATAAATCCGGAGTTCGTTATTATCG
>JAGIAB010000239.1 GCA_017745135.1 Flavisolibacter sp. | reverse complement strand
TTAGACATCAACGCAGGTGGAGCAGCAACTTACACAGAAATTATCCCTGCAGTTTATGGCAACTACGTTTATGAAAGTAAAAAGATAGAAGCTGAAATTGGCTTAAGAGTTGAATATGTGGATTTACAATATAAAGTAAACCCCAACCATAATACTTATAAAAGTGATGGCTACAATTACACACAGCCTTTTCCTAATGTAAGGTTGGCTTATAAAATAAACGACCAAAATAAAATTTCACTATTCTACAATAGAAGGGTTGACAGACCTAATGAAGTGGACATCCGTATTTTTCCAAAATATGATGATGCTGAAATTATTAAAGTTGGTAACCCTGCACTTCGTCCACAGTTTACCAGTTCTTATGAGTTAGGTTATAAAACCTTTCTTAAAAAAGGATATTTCTATTCCGCACTTTATCATCGCAGCACACAAGGCACTATTACAAGAATTGCAACACAAGTTCCACCAAGCACTTTAATTTATACAGTATTTCAAAACGCAGGACATAGCAGTAATACCGGTGTGGAAATGGTTTTTCAACACGCCTTTTCAAAAGTCGTTTCATTTAATACCAATGTGAACATCTATCAAAATATCATTAACGCTTTTACCGTAGAAAATAAATACCCTCAACCGTCAATTTACACGGCGATAAAAGAACAGTTTACATCAGGCAATGTAAAACTGAATGGCATTTTTCATTTACCAAAACAAACAGACATACAAATTACCAGTATTTATTTAGCACCAGACATTATACCACAAGGCAAAATAGGTACAAGGTTTTCGGTGGACATGGGTATAAAAAAGCAAATGCAGGAAAGTAAAGGAGAATTGTTTTTTAATGCCAGCGACATTTTTAATACACTGAAAATAAAGAAAGAATTAAATGGCAATGGCTTTAAACTAACCAGCACCGACTATTACGAAACACAAGTTTTCAGGCTTGGTTATAGCTACAAGTTTTAAGCAGGTTTTTTTACGCCGTTGATTTCATGGCCTCGTGTGCGGACGCTGCATTGATTGGTGATGAGGCGCTGATTTGTGCCAGCCCGCCAACAAAACAAATGAAATCATTTCCCTTTTTTCAATCATTAAAATTCGGTTGTTGGTGCAGCCATCACACAATAGCTAAAATGAACAGCAACGGTGTAAAATAAAAATAGAACTATATGAGAAAAATAATTTCATTTATGCGCATATCGCTTACCCGTCCGCCCGGTTTCTTCACTGCCTTGGCTTTGTGCGATGATGAGACGCCAGAGTTGATTGCTATTCATTCCCACGTGTCCCTGCTGTCACACAACGCAATGAAAGGAGACAACGGGCGAACATGACTCCAATCTAAAAACCTTCACCACATCTAATAGCATCTTCAATTCACCATTGACCATTGACCACCACTCACCACATGGCAACAGTTTTGCTGCCACCATCATTAATGAAGAAACCCTTCAATCTTTCTATTGTTCTTACACGAATTGAAAAGGCAGTAAAGCCCTATCCCAAAGCTGCTATGTTTGAACTATACGAACGCGGCTACACCACTCTTTTCGAGCAACTCATCTCCTGCATTATTTCCATCCGTACCCTGGACGAAACCACCATACCGCTTTCTGAAAAGCTTTTCAAAATGGCACGAACACCAAAAGAGCTATTGAATCTTTCTCCAAAAAATTAGAAGAGATTTTACACGGCGCCACCTTCCCGGGGCAAAAGGCATACACCATGTTGGGCATTGCCAAAGCAGCCGAACAATACGGCGGCGAACTGCCCGCCGATTTCGAAAAGCTTACTGAATTAAAAGGTGTTGGTCCCAAATGCGCCAATCTTGCATTGGGAGTGGCACACCAACAGGCCGCCATTAGCGTAGATGTTCATGTGCACCGCGTAACCAACCGCTGGGGCTTTGTTCAAACCTCATCTCCCGAACAAACCATGTTGCAACTGGAACAAAAAGTGCCACAGCAAAAATGGATCGACATTAACCGCCTTCTTATGCCCTTTGGAAAACACATTTGCACCGGCAGGTTGCCTCATTGCTCTACCTGTCCTGTACTGGAGTATTGCATGCAGGTTGGAGTCACCTCTCATCGATAGGAGCAGCAAGCAGGGAGCAGCTATTAGCTTTTAGCTATTAGCGATTAGCCTCTAGCTTCTACCCTCTGCCCTCCGCCCTCTACCTTCTGACTTCTTACCTCCGACTTCCGACCTCCAACTTCCAACCTTGTCGAACTATTAACAATGTTTGACGAAATAATTTTTGAAATGAACTCTTTGCATTTCATTTTTGTGTAAGATTAAATAAATATGAAAAACCTGATTGCCATTCTTTGCGTTGCGGTTGTCCTGGCAGGTTGCGCAGGCAACACTGCAGAAAAAAATGAAAGCTCATCTTCTGCAACACTTACCGCTTCTAAAAACGACTCAACTTCTAAAAACGATTTAACTGTTTCTGATAACAAACCGGTTTCCGGTCCTGTTGCAGATGCGGCCACAATTTTATCCCGCCCGCAGGTTCCTGTTTTGTGTTATCATCACATTGTAGCAGGCAAACCTAAAAATGCGTATGAAGTCAGCATTGACAACTTCAAATCGCAAATGAAAGCATTAGCGGATAGCGGCTATCATACCATCCTTCCTGATCAATATTATAATTACCTTGTGCATGGCACGGCACTTCCGCCCAAACCGGTAATGCTTACCTACGATGATACCGATGAAGAGCAGTTCAGCATTGCCAAACCCGAAATGGATAAATACGGTTTTAAAGGTGTTTATTTCATCATGACGATTTCTATTGGCAGGCCCCGCTATATGAGTAAAGAACAAATTAAACAACTGGCCGATGAAGGGCATTCTATCGGAAGCCATACCTGGCGTCATGACCGCGTTGACCGCTTAAAAGACTTGAACACTATTGAATACAGGGGTAAAAAAATTGAAGTGAATGAATGGGATTTTCAATTGCTCAATACCAAAAAACAACTGGAAGAAATGACAGGAAAGCCAGTTGAACATTTTGCTTATCCTTTTGGCATTTGGAGCAAACAAGCTTTACCTAAAATCCAGGAAAGAGGCTACAAGCTTGCTTTCCAGCTTTCCGAGAAAAGAGATCCTGACATGCCTTTGTATACGGTTCGCCGGATTATTGTAGCACCCGGCTGGAGCGGAGAAGGTATGTTGAAAGCGATGAAAAGCTCGTTTAAATAATTTGTCCCGTCCGCTTGTTGTTGAAGAGAAGCAACAGTTTTCCACATTACTGCCCCGGAATTAATTTATCCGGGGCTTTTTATTGCTAATCCAAGGTCAATTTTCGAAGCTGGACACTTATTGGAACGGTCTTTGGATTTTATAGGGCAAATCAGAAGTTATGGTTCCAATGTGGTTTTTTATAGTGCTGATTGCAATAATCTGTTACCTGTTGTACCTGACAAGAACGACAGAAGATACATTTATCATGATGAGTAAAAATCATCTGAAAAAGTTTCAATATTGGATAAGAGGAACATCAAATAAATAATCGTTCAAAACCAATTGTGACAGCATTTGGAGCACGAGAAGAAAAATTTAAATCCCGCAAGGTTGCGGGATTTTTTATTGCCGCAAGGAAAAGAAAAAGCCAAAGTTCATCAGGATAATTCACTCCTTTCCTTTTGAACTTTGGCTTCAATGTAATTTAACGTATGAAAAATTTTAGTCCGCCCTGCGACCGCTTCGTGTAAGTGCTACCAATAGTAAAATAAATACGGCAACTCCTACAATCCATACCCATGGAGAAGCATACCAGTTATTACCTTTTGTATTGATGTCAATGTCAACTTTCTTTGTCTCCTGAGCTAATAGCCACACCGAGCTATACATCGTCAGAAGGATAGATAAGATTACCTTTTTCATGATTGTCGTTTCATAGTTCAGTTAAAAAAACATGCCAACTTAACAATAACCGTTAGTTGTACTGCCTTTCCCCAAAAATCAGGCTGCCGATCCGCACCATATTACTGCCCTCTTCTATCGCTATGGCATAATCGCCGCTCATGCCCATGGAGAGGGTTTGAAGTTTGGAGTTGGGGGTTTGGAGTTGGGCGTAGTGATCAAAAAGCGACTTCAAATATTTGAATTCATTCCTCACTTTTTCCACGTCATCTGTAAACGAAGCCATGCCCATGAGGCCTTTGATAGTTATGTTTTTCAATTCGTGTAATTCCCTTGAATTCGTTATCAGCAACTCGTGTAATTCATTTTTGTCCAGGCCAAATTTGGTTTCTTCTTCTGCAATATGAACCTGCAGCAACACATCAATAACACGATCTATTTTTTTTGCCTGCTTGTTGACTTCTTTTAATAACTTAAAACTATCAATGCCATGAATCAAATGAACAAAGGGAGCAATGTATTTTACTTTGTTTGATTGAAGATGGCCGATGAAGTGCCACCGGATATCCTGGGGTAGTTGCTGCTGCTTATCTACCAGTTCCTGCACATAATTTTCGCCAAAATCTCGATGGCCTAAATCATATAATTCCTTAATCGCTTCAACAGGTTTGGTTTTGCTGACGGCAACAAGTGTTACTTCTTTTTCTTTTAACTGTTTAACAATCTCCAAATATTTATTTTGATTGATCAGCATTATGTTCGCAGTTTTTAGAAACAACAAATTTAGATGCAATCCCGCATCATGAACATGATTTATGAGTAGAACTGTACTACCCTTTTTGGTTTTGGCATTTTTCTTTTCTTCCTGCAGGTCCATTTCTTTTTTCGAAACACCAAATGCTTTAAGAAACATTCCTGCAATACTGCATCTTGTCAATGGAAGATCGTACCAGGGAAACTTAATTGTACACACCAGCAAACATTCCAACAGTGCGGTAAAACTTTATACAGAAGATGATAAAAAGCCAATGCGCTTTGGCATTCACCACATCAAAGGATATGAACTGAGAAACCAACATTACGAATTAAAGGAAATCAAAGGCGGTATTCGATTAGGCAAAGAGTACTCTTTCATGAAACGCTTAACAAAAGAAAACTCCAGGATTCATTTGTATGAAAACACCAGGAAGGTATCGCACCCCGGCGGCAAGCACACCAGCTCCTACCGAACATATGAAACAGATTTTTTTTTAGCACTTTCCGGCGATGAAAGTGGGGCCGTGTGGAATTTAAACAGTTCCAGGTTTGTTCCCGATTTCAATGGAAAAATGAGTGAATTATTGAAAAGGAGTTTTGGTGGTTTAGAAAAGT
>JAGIAB010000238.1 GCA_017745135.1 Flavisolibacter sp. | reverse complement strand
GCTTTTGGATGCGCAAGCTTATGCAAGTTGAATTATGCGTACGCTATTACAGCTTTGCTGATTTTTTATTTCATAGATAACTATAAAAAAGAAAATTTCAAACAAGCAGTTCGTTTCATTATTATGCCGGTAATCGGAATTTTAATTCCCGTCATCCTGATTTCGATTCCTTATATAGCAGCAGGGAAAATGGATTTGTTTATAAATTCTGTTTTTCTCGCTCCACTGGAATATGCAAGAGCATTAAACCATGACTGGATTGACAAATTAAAAACAACCTGGTGGATCATTGTGTTGATGATTTGCATTAGCTATTTGTCATTAAGATATTCAAAAGAAAACAGCTTTATTGTTTTTAGCTGCATTGCTATATTAACCGGAACTGTTTATACTTTTTACTCGAGTGGAATTATCAATGGTCATTACCTTGTGCAGATTTATCCTTTTTTGCTCCTGCTGTTGTTTGGCGTCATCATTCAAAAAACAATTCAACCAAAATTAAAGCTGGCCGCCGCTGTCATTTTCCTCTTAAGCTTTGAAAGCCTACTTGAATACAGCCGTTTGATACAAGGTCTTCAAAACCCGGTTGAGTACAGACCTACTTTTGAAGTGGTCAATGAATTAAAAAAGAAGAAGCTGGATGATGACAAAATATTTTTTGCAGATTATCATGTTGGTTACTGGCTTTTGAAGCAATATCCATTAACCAAAAGCACTACGCATCCTTCAAATCTTTCGAGGTCTTATCTTTTTAAATATTATAACGATTCCAGCAAAACCTCTCTTGAAGAACTCAAATATATTATGGAGGAGATTCAACCTAAGGTGATTGTCAGTGAATCAGACGGCCTTGATTTCTTTCCTGAAGACAGCCCTGAGAACATCTATTTCAAAGAAAATGTCGATAAGGATTTTGAAATGATTTATAAGGACACTGTTGACGGTATCTACATCTGGGAAAGAGAATCGCAATAAACAATTAACAAATCAATCCTTGTCCAGGTTAAAAAGGCTGTCAACAAATTCGTGCTTGTCAAACACCAAAAGGTCCTGCATTTTCTCTCCAACTCCAATGAACTTGACAGGTATTTTAAATTGATTGGCAATTGCCAACACTACGCCGCCTTTTGCAGTTCCATCCAGTTTAGTGATGGCAAGTGCAGTTACATCCGTAGCAGCCGTAAAATGTTTGGCTTGTTCCAAAGCGTTTTGCCCGGTTGAGCCATCCAGCACTAAAAGCACTTCATGCGGCGCACCCGGAATTACTTTTTGAACGCTTCGCTTGATCTTGCTTAATTCATCCATCAGGTGGGCTTTATTGTGAAGCCTGCCTGCGGTATCAATCAACACAACATCGGAACCACGCGAAATTGCGCTTTGAACCGTGTCGAAGGCCACAGCAGCAGGATCAGAACCCATAGGCTGTTTAATAATGGGCACTCCTGTCCGCTCCGACCAAATGGTTAACTGGTCAACCGCGGCAGCACGAAACGTATCGGCAGCACCTAACAGAACAGATTTCCCCGCCTGTTTAAAATTAAAGGAAAGCTTTCCAATGGTTGTCGTCTTGCCAACTCCGTTCACACCAACCACCAAAACAACATATGGTTTTGTGGGAAGGTCGGAATGGAAATCATAACTGTTTGAAGAAGGCGCATCAATTAAGATGTTTTCAATTTCTTCCTGCAGAATTTTATTGAGCTCGGATGTGTTTAAATATTTATCCCTGGCTACCCTTTTTTCCACCTGGTCAATGATAGCTACTGTAGTATCAATTCCTACGTCGGCAGAAACCAATGCTTCTTCCAGGTTATCCAAAACTTCTTCATCAACCGTACTCTTTCCGGCAATGGCTTTAGTAACTTTTGAAAAAAAGTTTTCCTTGGTTTTCTGAAGTCCTTCGTCCAGGCTTTCCTTTTCTTTTTTACCAAAAAGCTTGTTGAAAAATCCCATGAAATTTATTTGTGGTGCGAATTTAAGTTGAATAGAATTAATGCACGTTTTTGCAGAACACGAATGACACGGATGGGATGGATTGTCACGGATTTTGTCTTATTCGGATTCGGTTCTTGCATGTTTAAATGTGAGGCACTGCAGGAGGCAAGAATTATTACGCAGGTGTCCTAGCCCCGATAGCTATCGGGATTGTGTTATGGCTTCTGTGCCGGACTTGCAGCGAATAGCGGGCTACGCAGATACGAAAAGAAGCAGAGTAGTCGTTGCTCCTTATCATTATCTCACTAAGGTTACAGCTTCAAACAAATATTAGATAAGACAACCGGTCCAATCCTTAATTACATAAATAACAAAAGCCGTCGCCTTACGGGACAGCTCTCGGAAAATTTATTAACCAACCAATTATTTTTGCGCTAAGAACTCTTTCACTTTGTCTTTATGCACAATTGCCTCTTTAAAAGTGTAAGCGCCGGTTTTCGGGCTGCGAACAGCTTTGATCACTTTGCTCCAGTTTTTTGCTTCAGCGGCTGCTCTTGCGTCTTTTGACTTGATGGCGGTTTTTGCTGCTTTTGCCATGGTATAATAAGTTTAAAATGCTTACTTAATTTCTTTGTGAACAGTCACTTTTTTAAGATTCGGGTTGAATTTCTTCAACTCCAAACGCTCAGGATTGTTCTTTTTGTTTTTGGTAGTAATGTAACGGCTGGTACCAGGCACATCTGTAGTTTTTTGCTCAGTGCATTCCAGAATTACCTGTACACGATTTCCTTTCTTTGCCATTGTTTAAAAATTTAAATATGTTGACCTTGAGCTCTGAGCTCTTTTACAACGTTATACAATCCTCTTTTGTTGATAGTGCGGATACCGTCAGTAGTTAACTTCAGGGTGATCCATTTGTTCTCTTCAGCCAAAAAGAACCTTTTTGTTTGCAAGTTGGGTAAGAAACGACGCTTTGTCTTGATATTCGAGTGGGAAACCTTGTGGCCGCCAACCGGAACCTTACCTGTTACCTGACATACTCTTGCCATGACTTTGAAAATTTGGAGTGCAAATGTAAGGGAAATCAGCCAACTGAGAAAAGCTGAGAGAATAAATTTCAGTCGTTTAGAGAAAAATTAGCAAAATGAGGGCGAAAGGTTAAGGGTATAAGGCAAAAGGTTAGCAAATATTGCTTTGAACATGGTCATTCACGGAAATGATCTGGTCCATGCCAATTACAAATCCGGCATCGGTTTCAATAATTTCCCGGCCGGAAATCTCCTCCATCTTTATAATATGCCCCTTAATGGTGGCCATTGCCCCCTGTACATCCCTGAATATGATGGTGCACCGTCTTTTTAGATCCATTTGTTCCTCCAAATACTCTTTAAATTTTTCCATAACAGGTCTTTGTCTGCAAACTTCTGCAATCTTCATTCCTAATACAAAATTGCTGTTTTTAAGACATGCCGTTGGCATGTCTCTACTTCATCCTTCTTTTGCAGGTATATCAAATTGAAGTAGTTTCGTGCCGCTTTTTTAAACAGAAAATCAAAAAAAATCATCATGGCATACGATGTAGTTGTAATAGGTTCGGGTCCCGGTGGATATGTAGCCGCCATCCGTGCCGCTCAGTTAGGCTTTAAGACAGCAGTAGTTGAAAGAGAAAGCTTAGGCGGAATTTGTTTGAACTGGGGCTGTATACCCACCAAAGCTTTATTAAAAAGTGCACAGGTTTTTGAATATATCAAACACGCAAAAGATTTTGGGATCCAGGCCAGCGGCCAGCAGGATTTTGCAGCCGTAATCAAGCGCAGCCGTGGCGTAGCCGATAAAATGAGTAAGGGTGTTGCCTTTCTCATGCGTAAAAATAAAATTGATGTTATTAACGGTTTTGGCAAACTGGTTGCCAAAGGTAAAATTGAAGTCACCGGCGCCGATAACAACAAGCAAACTGTTGAGGCTAAATACATCATTCTTGCCACCGGCGGACGCAGCCGTCAACTGCCTTCTATGCCAATTGATGGAAAAAAGATCATCGGCTACCGCGAGGCTATGGTGCTTCCACAACAACCTAAATCCATGATCATTGTGGGCAGTGGTGCTATTGGTGTTGAGTTTGGATATTTCTATAACAGCATGGGTACTAAAGTAACCATCGTTGAATTTATGCCAAGAGTAGTGCCTGTGGAGGATGAAGAAATCTCAAAAGAGCTTGAAAAGAACCTGAAAAAACAGGGTATCGACATCATGACCTCTTCTGAAGTAACCAAAGTAGATACTTCGGGCAATGGTGTAAAAGCTACAGTAAAAACTGCCAGCGGAGATGTAACTCTTGAAGCCGATATTTTATTGAGTGCGGTTGGTGTTTCTGCCAATATTGAAAACATTGGGCTGGAACAGCTGGGTGTAAAAACAGAGAAAGGTTTGATTTCTGTTGATAAATTTTATCAAACTTCTGTTCCCGGCATTTATGCAATTGGCGACTGTGTACCCGGACAAGCATTGGCCCACGTAGCTTCTAAAGAAGGAATTATTTGCGTAGAAAATATTGGTTACAACGAAAAGAAATACAACCATCAACCTGAACCGCTTGATTACGGCAATGTTCCGGGTTGTACTTACTGCTCGCCTGAAATTGCTTCCGTAGGCTTAACCGAAGCAAAGGCGAAAGAAGCAGGATACGAAGTAAAAGTTGGAAAGTTTCCATTGAGTGCATCCGGTAAAGCTTCTGCAGCCGGGCATCCGGAAGGTTTCATTAAAGTTGTCTTTGATGCTAAATACGGCGAATGGTTAGGCACTCATATGATTGGTTACAACGTAACTGAGATGATTGCTGAAACAGTAGTTGCCAGAAAACTGGAAACAACCTATCATGAAGTGTTGAACAGCATTCACCCACACCCAACTATTAGCGAAAGCATAAAAGATGCTATTGAAGTTGCTTACGGTGAAGCAATCCATTTGTAAAAGATTTTATTTCACAAAAGCCTGCATTCTTTTGCAGGCTTTTTTTATAAAGCAGCATTGGCCTGGTTTTTTTACTCTTTATAAAGTCCCTCAATCTCCTGCGCTAACTATGAAGAAGACTGGTTTGCTTTTGTCCTTACTTATCGCATGCTGTGCTGTTTTTGCACAGTCAGGCACAACGAATCCAAACATCGGTATAAAATGGGCTCCCACCGGAATTGTTTTTGGCAATATTAGTTTGCAAGGCGAATACAACTTTGGCAAGAACTCTCTCACAGCAAAAATTGGCTTCCCTTTTAGCAAACATCAAACTTTTAAATTCGATGACAAGGACGCAGATTTCTCAATGAAGGCAATGTCTTTTCTTGCAGGATACAGAACTTATTTATCCAA
>JAGIAB010000237.1 GCA_017745135.1 Flavisolibacter sp. | reverse complement strand
CCGAAGTACATTATTGAAAGTGATGCAACAATTGTTGCTCCGTTGGTTTTTGCCTGGGTGTTGGGATGGTAGTTATAGAATCCTGTTTGATAATTTATCGAGAGAATAAAGTTTTAGAAAAGAAAAAACTCCCGGCTTTGGCTGGGAGTTTTTATGTGGAGTAAGTTTTATGAACCAGGCTGCATTGCTATTATTTG
This sequence comes from Flavisolibacter sp., assembly GCA_017745135.1. Lineage (GTDB taxonomy): Bacteria > Bacteroidota > Bacteroidia > Chitinophagales > Chitinophagaceae > Flavisolibacter. Next base: position 5,129 of record JAGIAB010000237.1, on the reverse strand, counting down.
ACTTCTCTTGCGTCGCACTCTTGTGCGTTCAATAATTCTTATCATCATTGTGGAAGTGCATTACGCCTTACTTCTTGTATCTATTCGACCAACATGGGTAACCTTTTCCTGCCAACGTAAAGGGCTTGCTGCTGTGCTGGATTCATATTCGTCTGCATGGCAACAAACCCTGAGTAGAATTACAAAATACAAAAGTTATTGAATTGCTGATTAAAGAACGGCACATGGGACTAAAGCTGATTAGCAAGATTATGTTGATAGTTTATTCGTCAGCCAGCATAGCAGCAAACTATTGTTAGCTGTTTTGGCTGTCATTTATTAGTATTTAATTTCAAAATTGAGTCAATCATTTGTCCTTGTTTTATTCTCCAGTTTTTACCATTTACGTTGTCAAGATAGTCTTCCATAACGTTGTTGTAAATGATAGATCCGTTGGTGGCTATACACCCAAGATATACTGATTTATATCCAAAGTGTTGTTCAATTATTCTTTGAATTGCTTGTTGTTTCTCCCAGTCAATGTTAGGATTGGGTATGATTAAACCCATTTCTAAAATTTGGATTTTTCCTCTTTTGATGTCTCGTTTTGCAGTGAAATAATTGTAGTCTTCCTCAAGCCCATAATAACCAATCGTAGCTTTTGTAATGTCAGTAAGCGAAAAAAGAATAAAGGCAATCGGAAGCGTCCACAAAAGTCTTTGCTTGTATGTCCTTTTTCGAAAAAAGAGCAGTGCCAGAAGTAGTCCAAACGCAGCAATGATTGCAATGATTATAAGTGCCCTTGTTACATCCAGGCTTTTCCAAAATAAATTCCAATATTGGCCAAATGCGGAAACGTCAAGAAGAAATGCAAGTATGAAAAGAACAACTGCTGAAATTGTCAATATTTTTTGGAAGTGATCTTTCATAATGCCATTACAGCTACCACTAAGATATACGCAAATACACGCAACTGCAAAATCTCTAAATCATTGTTTTCGTCTAAAGTCCATTGCGCAAATTTATTACACGTTGAGTCAATCATTCCTAATCAAAACAAAAATGGAGAACTGCTTTACAATTCTCCATTTCATTTTTAATTCTTCAATCCATTTACCATCCATCTCCATCCACCATATTTCCCAATCCGCCTAAAATACTTCCTTCATCTTTTCTCTTCACAGTTCCATATTGTAAAATGCGGCTGGCCAGGCGGCTTACCGGTAAGGTTTGAATCCAAACTTTACCAGGCCCACGGAGGGTCGCAAAAAATAAACCCTCACCACCAAAAATGGTATTCTTAATTCCGCCTACAAACTGAATATCGTAATCGCAGCTTGGCGTGAAGGCCACAATACAACCGGTATCAATTTTCAGCAATTCACCAGGCTGAAGGTCTTTTTCAATAATATGTCCGCCTGCATGAACAAAGGCCATTCCATCACCTTCCAGTTTTTGCATAATGAAACCTTCGCCCCCAAACAAACCGGTACCTAATTTTCTTTGAAATTCAATTCCTACAGTAACACCTTTTGCAGCGCAGAGAAAAGCATCTTTCTGGCAGATCATTTTTCCTCCAAGGCGAAGAAGATCCAATGGAATAACTTTTCCGGGATAGGGCGAAGCAAAATAGACTTTCTTCTTTCCATGGCCCACGTTGGTATAAGTGGTCATAAACAAACTTTCACCTGTTAATACCCGTTTCCCAGCCGACATCAATTTCCCCAAAAAACCTCTTTGCTGGTTGGTGCCATCACCAAAAATGGTTTGCATCTGGATGCCGTCATCCATCATCATAAAAGCACCGCTTTCAGCAATGGCGGTTTCTTCCGGATCCAGTTCAATCTCCACACACTGCATTTCTTCCCCGAATATTTTGTAGTCGATTTGGTGAGCCGTTTGGCCGTATCCATTCATAGCTTGTAAAATTTTTTCTAAGGTAATGTTTCCGCAAGGTTTCAATAATTCTCCCTCTTTAAGATTTTAATAAAGTCTCATCCGGGCTTAATTGCTCCGGTAAATTCCGGCATTTTGTTGGAAGTGTTTTTCAGAAACAGCATGTCTTTAAGCGATGATCTTATCAAAAAATTAAAAAGAAAATTTGAGCCATCTGTCACTACGCAGTTTCGGTATCGCACCAATGATATTGTAGTGCAGTCAGATAATGAGGGCAATGCTATCCGCATGTTCATTGGCAAAGCGGATGAAGACGGCACCATCAAAGGTGATCGTTACAGCCGCACACTAAAGAAAGACAGGGAAGGAAAGATTATCAAAGATCACTGGGAAAGAAAAGGAAGAACTTCCTGAATTTAAGGGCGTTTTGCTGAGTGAATACGGCATGATTTTGATTTTCTTTATTTAAAAAATTATGATAGTTCCATTTATAGCTTTACTAATTGTGATCATTGCAGTAGTGTATTTTTAGTGAAAGCCGGTAAAAAAACAAGTGAAGGGGAGAATTTGGGCGAGCCTGGTAAGGGAACAATCTGATTTTAACCAACATTATGACTTACCTGTTTTGAATACCCATTGCCTTACTTACCTTTGAATACTATGGAACGCAAACAGGAAGTTTTACAGGACGTTGTTATCAAATTTGCCGGCGATAGCGGTGATGGTATGCAATTAACCGGAACACAGTTTACCAACAACACAGCATTATTAGGCGCCGACCTTTCTACCTTTCCCGATTTCCCTGCTGAGATCAGGGCGCCACAAGGCACATTGCCTGGCGTAAGTGGTTACCAGCTTCGTTTTTCAAGCGATAGTATTTACACCCCGGGTGATGCTTTTGATGTGTTGGTAGCCATGAATGCCGCTGCACTTAAGACCAATCTTAAACATTTGAAGAAAGGAGGCAAGATCATCGTTAATACCGATGGCTTTGATTCCAAAAATTTACGCCTGGCTAATTATCCTGATGGCGTTAATCCTATTGAAAATGATTCCCTGGAAGGGTATGAGGTGATTAAAATGGATGTTACCAAGATGACCCGTGAGGCATTGAAGGATATCCAGATGGGAACAAAGGAAAAAGATCGTGCAAAGAACATGTTTGTGCTTGGCTTTTTGTACTGGATGTACGGTCGCGACATGAAGAACACTGAAAAATTTTTAGAAGAGAAGTTCGGTAAGAAACCGGAAATACTGCAAAGTAATTTAAGAGTGCTTCATGCAGGATATAATTATGGCGATACTACTGAAACCTTCACGACTCAATACAAGGTTGAAAAGGCAAAGATCGCTCCCGGAAATTATAGAAGCATCATGGGTAACCAGGCGCTGGCCTACGGCTTAATTGCTGCTTCAGTAAAAAGCGGATTGAATATTTTCCTGGGCACGTATCCAATTACTCCTGCTTCCGATATTTTACATGAACTCAGCAAATACAAAAATTTTGGTGTAAAAACTTTCCAGGCTGAGGATGAAATTGCAGGTATTTCTTCTGCAATTGGCGCCAGCTATGGCGGGCATATTGGAATAACCAGCACATCCGGCCCGGGTATGGCATTAAAAAGCGAGGCGATGGGTTTGGCTATGATGCTGGAAATTCCATTGTTGATTATAGATATCCAACGTGGAGGCCCTTCTACAGGTTTACCTACCAAAACTGAACAAAGCGACCTGTTGCAGGCTTATTATGGAAGAAACGGTGAATCACCAATGCCCGTTATCTCTGCCTCTACACCAAGCGATTGTTTCGAAGTGGCGTATGAAGCGGTACGCATTGCTATTGAGCACATGACGCCAATTATTTTATTAAGCGATGGATACATTGCTAATGGTGCAGAGCCATGGAAATATCCAAGTTCTGATCAACTCGCCCCAATTCATGTAAAATTCAAAACCGAATTAGGGCATGGCGAGGAAAAGTTTCAGCCTTATGTGCGTGATGAAAAATTAGCACGTCCATGGGCAACTCCCGGTACACCTGGTTTAGAACATCGCATTGGCGGATTGGAAAAAGAAAACATTACAGGTAATGTTAGTTACGATCCCGAGAACCATCAACTGATGGTGAAACTGCGCCAGGAAAAAGTTGACCGCATTGCTGAATATATTCCTGAACAAAAAATTGATAACGGCCCTGAAAAAGGTGATCTGCTGGTTTTAGGTTGGGGTTCAACTTATGGCGTTATTAAAACAAGCGTAGAACAATTGCTGAGTGAAGGCTACAGTATTGCTCATGCGCATCTTCGTTATGTGCGTCCTTTCCCCAAAAACTTAGGAGAGATTTTGTCGAACTATAAAACGGTAGTTATTCCAGAGATCAATAATGGTCAATTGATAAAAATTATCCGCGACAAATATTTGATCGATGCGAAGCCATATAATAAAATAATGGGTGTGCCTATCACAAAAACAGAATTGGTAGATTTTCTTAAACCAATTCTTGCTACGCAAGCCACAGAAAAAGTTTAGAAATACAACTTATCTAATTATAAAAAGCACTCAAACCGTTTGAGTGCTTTTTATTTTTTATAAATGATTCTTGAAATAAATATTGAGTTAGCAAATAAGTTAGGGGTTGTGCGTTCGTGGCCTTCCCACCGGGAAGAGCTTGTCCCGCCCAAGGCGCGGGATTGGGATGGACCGCCTCCCTCTCCACCAAAGGTGGAGAGGGAGGCGGTGAGGTTTAATAATCAATCGTTGGAACAGGCGTTGCTGTAGTATGGCTCGCCACAATAAACGCTGTTATTGCAAATGCAAGTACCGCAATGATCAGCCCCCACATAAAAATGGTATAGGAAATTCTTAAATACTTATATTTTTTTGCCAGCACAATCCCTAAAAAATAAACATCCTTGATCATGCTGTTGTATAGATAATCTCCGTCCTTCATCATCTGGTTCATCGCCCTCTGATAATCTTCAAGCTGCATGCGGTAAAAATTTCCAAAAAACAGAAGATTGGTTTTTTTATTACGGATGTCTTCTTCTGTAAATCGTCCGCCACTAACTGATGGTCTTGTTGCTAAAATGGCAAATGTCATTGAACCTAAACAAACAGCAAGTAGGATGCAGGCGGGAACAATATATTCCCGGTTGGTAGCCAGTTTTCCGAACAAAACTGAAATAATGATTGAAATGATAATTGAATTCACCGAGATCATAATATGCGATTTGTTATCCGACATGGAGCTTAAA
>JAGIAB010000236.1 GCA_017745135.1 Flavisolibacter sp. | reverse complement strand
CTAATGGGCAATGCGGCGCAACGGCTACATCAAAAGCTTCAGCCATGGAGAATATTTTTTTGCACTCGGTAATGCCACCAGCATGGGAAAGGTCAGGCTGAATAATATCAGCATAGCCATCTATTAATAGATTTTTGAAATGCCAACGGGAAAACATGCGCTCACCCGTTGCGATGGGTATGGAAACATGCCTGGCAATTTCCCTGAGTGCTTCATTGTTTTCCGGCAGTACCGGTTCTTCAATAAACATAGGCCGGAATGGCTCCAGTTCTTTTGCCAGGATTTTTGCCATGGGACGGTGTACCCTTCCATGAAAGTCAATACCAATACCCACTTGCGAACCAACTGTTTCGCGTACTGCAGCAATACGATGAATGGCATCATCAATTTTATCGTACGAATCAACAAACTGCAATTCTTCAGTAGCATTCATCTTTACGGCCCTGAATCCTTTTTCCATCATTGCTTTAGCAGCAGCACCTACTTCAGACGGACGGTCACCACCAATCCATGAATAAACCTTGATGGCATCTCTTGCTCTGCCACCTAACAATTGGCAGACAGGTGTATTGTAAAATTTTCCTTTAATATCCCACAAGGCCTGGTCAATACCCGCAATAGCACTCATTAAGATAGGGCCGCCACGATAGAAGCCTGAGCGATACATAAAGTTCCAATGGTCCTCGATGTTTTGAGGGTCTTTGCCAATTAGTCCTTGCATTAGTTCCTCAACGGCTGTTTTGACTGTGGCTGCTTTGCCCTCTATCACCGGTTCACCCCAACCTGTAATGCCTTCATCTGTTTCTATCTTTAAAAACAACCAACGTGGAGGCACCTGGAAAAGTTCATACCCTTTTATTTTCATTTTGATGGTTTGTTACTTTTATTAATAGCGAACGTGTGCAACTTTCGTCTTAGATCACTGCTTCAACCATTTGTTTTGCCTTTACGGTCAATTGATATAAATATTCCTCTGTTACTTCTTGCCGTGCATCAACCAGCGCACTTCCGATGCCATATGCCGCTGCACCTGCTTTTTTAAATTCGCCTATATTTTCTATGGTTATACCGCCTGTTGGCATTAATCGAATGTGCGGTAATGGTCCCCTGAGGTCTTTGATATATGCAGGATTGGCCGCTGCAGGAAAAACTTTGACAATATCGGCACCAGTTTTATGCGCTAAGACAATTTCGGTTGCTGTATAAGCACCAGGGATACTGATAGCTCCCAATTGCCTGGTCATCTTTATCGTTTCTGTATCCACGTTAGGTGAAATGATAAAACGGGCACCGGCTTTTACACAAGCTTCTACCTCCTGTGGGGTTAATACCGTGCCTGCGCCCAGCAAAAGTTTGTCCTGCATTGTTTTAGAGAGTTGCCTGATAACATCTAGAGCACCAGGTGAATTCATTGTCACTTCTAATGTACGTACGCCACCCCGATAGAGAGCTTCTGCAATACGTAATACATCTGCAGGCTGTGGCCCTCGAATGATGGCAACGAGTTTATGTTGCAAAATATGTTTTAGTGCTTCCATTGTCCATTTGTTTTCTCAGTTACCGAAATATCTGTTGCTTCTGTTTTTATAACACCTATTTCCAAAAGCAGGTTTGCAAATCTTCTTACTTCTCCTGTAGCAATGGCCAAACAAACATCACTACTCTTTGCTAATTCATAAAATTCAAATCGCTTTAAACTATTCATAGTTATGTCTTCGCCAATAATTACTTTAAACTCTTTGTGAATTACCTGCGGCGTTTCCTCTTTCGGAATCATTACGGTGGCTGACTCGATGGGTATAAAATCTTTTAATACCCGCAGCACATCTGGTACAGAAACCAGCCCCGGCGCAAGATTCAAAAAAACTTTCCTGGCTTCTTTAGGCGTGCAAGTAGTGATGGGAAAGTTGCCATCGGCTATCAGCACCTTAGCACCATGTCCATTACTAGCCAAGGCCATCAGAATTTCCGGGTGTAATAATTTTATTTTTAGCATACTTAACTTAAAAGTTTAATTATCATTTCGTTGCTTTATTGTTCTTTATGCCCTATTTCCTGTACCGCAAGAGCCTCCAGGTTTTTATCTTTTAGCAATGGTCCCATTAGAAACAGTATAACACTCAATCCCAATAAAGCCAACACACCATATCCAATAAAAACACTGTTATACGCCACTGAATAATTGTATGATTCTGAAAGATTCTGAACAGTCACTCCGGAAACCGATTGGAATACAGCACCACCCAAACCTGCACCTACACTGGCAAGTCCCCATACCGAAGCAATTGCATTTTGAGGCACAACGTCTGCAGGAAAAGCCATTGTGTTGGCGGTATACGCAGCATGGTTAAAGCCAGCAACTGCCAATACAATTAGAGCTACTGTTGGTGTATGTATAATGAGCGGACCCAGAATAAGCGAACCAGCGGTTAATAAGCTAAAAAGTGTAACGGCAAGTTTTCTTGCCTTATATACCGGTATGCCCTTCTTTATAATTAATTGGGTGAACAAGCCACCTAAAATATTTCCTGCATCAGCAGCGATGAAAGGTATCATTGCATAGATCCCGATTTTTGCCAGCCCCCATCCATGCACATCTACCAAGTAACGTCCAATCCAAAAAGTAATAAAGTACCAAACGGGGTCCATAAAGATTTTGGACAAGGTTAGGCTCAATACAAAACGGTTTTTTATAAGCTTGCCTACAGGTATATGTTTTGATTTTACGTCTTGCAAAGATTGTTTTGGTGTATAGTAGGTAAACCAGAATGCAATTAACCACAAGTAACCAAGACAACCGATGACAATAAAAGTAGTTTGCCAGCCATAGTTGGTACCTAAGTAGGCGATTAATGGAGGAGCTACTACTGCACCAATGGCCGCACCGCTATTGAATATTCCTGATGCCGTAGAGCGTTCTGCCGAAGGAAACCATTCTCCGGTTAGTTTAATGGCGGCCGGCCAGTTACCAGCTTCGCCAATGCCTAAAAAAAACCGGGCAATTCCAAAATGCAACGGTATTCGTGCCAATGCATGTAGCAAAGAAGCAGTAGTCCAGAAGCACATGCAAAGCGCATAACCCAAACGAGTTCCTAACCGATCAATCACAAAGCCAGAAAAAGCATTTGACACCATGTAAGCCACAAAAAAAACAGTGGAAATATAGCCGAATAAATCATTGGGAATAAGCTCCCGTAATGCCCCTTCTGCTCCCAGGTAATTAAAAGCCAGCCGGTCAATATAATTTAAAACCGTTGCCAGAAATGCAAAGCTGATCATCACCCAGCGCATCTTTAAAGGCTTTTCAGTTATTGACCTTGCTTGCATACCGCTTATGATTTACTGAGATACAATTTGATATTTCTTGCCCGCAACAATGTTGAACACATACAAGTTTTTTTCTTTCTGCTGCGCAGACACAGTTTTGCCGTCCAGTAAAATCTTCACCGGAGTTTTTGTTCGTAAACTACAGGTTTGTGTAAACTTTGAAAGAAGGGTAGCATTTGCTAACTGCTTTTCTTTCCAGTGTATATCAATGATGTATCCACCTCTTCCTCTTAATCCTATTACAGAACCTTGAGGCCATGCAATGGGCAAAGCAGGTAATAATGATAATTCGCTGGAATGGCTTTGCAAGAGCATTTCCACAATGCCTGCTGTTACACCTTGTATGCCCTGGTTACCTTCAAACGAGGGTGTTATCTTACTATCTTCTGCCCGTGGATGAAGACTAATATCTGTCAACATGGGAATCAAGATTTTATAGGCAGCTTCTGGTTCTTCCAGTCTTGCATGCTGGTTAATTTTCCAGGCGCCAGACCATCCCATATTAATATCACCACGGCGTTGCAATACAACTCTCACCGCATCTGCTAATGCAGGGGTTTTGCGTATAGTGATGTCATCATCCGGGTAAGAAGCAAATAAATGCGATATATGCCGATGTCCAACATCACCTTCTTTAAAATCGTAGAGCCATTCCTGCAGTTGCCCGAACTGTCCAATCTTGTGCGGAGGCAATTTGGCTACCGTTTCTTCCAGCTTACTACGGAAGGCCGCATCCCTGCCCAATACCTTAGTAGCTTCTATGCAATGGCGAAATAAGTTTCGCAACAATTGGTTGTCCATTGATGCTGCCATAGAAGTAGTAGCTAATTTACCATCAGCGGCATAAAAATTATTTTCCGGACTGGTAGAAGGATTGGTAACTAACAAGCCAATAGAAGGATCTGTAACGAGGTAATCCAAAAAGAATTCAGCAGAACCTTTTAGCAAAGGATAGATTCTTTCCAGGTATTTTTTATCAGGCTCGTAAATATAATGCTCATACAATTGCTGCATCAGCCACGCACCAGCCATAGGCCATACAGAAGCCGGGGCATATCTATCTGTTGGTGCCGTGTTAAACCAAATATCTGTCCCATGGTGAGCTACCCATCCACCGCAATTGTATAATTCTTTTGCTGTTCGCCTTCCTGCTTGCGCCAGTTGCTCAGTAAATAAAAGAAGTGATTCGTTCAACTTAGAAAGACTGGTACTTTCTACAGGCCAGTAACATTCCTGAATGTTGATGTTTAGTGTCCATCGTCCCTGCCAGCGGCCCTCCATATTATTCAACCAGATATTGTGGTTGTTGAAGGCTAGTGTTTCCTCCCTTGCCCCAGCTAATAAAAGATAACGGCCATACTGAAAATATTGCGCTACATACAATGGGTCCTCACCACCGGCTCTTAATCTTTCCATTCGATCTGTAGTGTTCAACATGCCTGCATTGTTCGTTCCAAGATCAATCCTGCAAGCAGAAAACAAAGACATATAATCCGAGAGATGACGGTTTTTTAATGAAGCATAACTAAATGCTACGGCTTTGTTGATGTAATCATCACATCTCTTTTTTTCATCTGCAGAAACATCATTCCAACTTTTCCAGTTGGTAGCTCCAGCTAATAAAAAGGTTACAGAATTTGCTCTTTCCAGTTTAATAACATCACCTGTTTTTCCTTCTTCTTTTACATAACTTACCCTTCCTCCATCTGCAATCATTTTCAATCTTGCCTGCCATTTCATTTTGGAAGGAACAACAGCGTTTCTATAAGAGCCGCTGGATAACTCCATGGATGTTCCCTGCATAATAATATCGCCCCCGGCCAGCATTGTTGCAGCAGAGGGTTGCAAACTACTTAGGCCCGCTTTCAGGCTTATGTTACCGGGCTTACTGGCAGTAATACGCATTACTAATACCTGTTCAGGATAGCTGGCAAATACTTCTCGTTTATAGTGCACTCCGTTCAGCGTGTAGGTTATTGAAACCAAGGCGCTATCCATACTCAGC
>JAGIAB010000235.1 GCA_017745135.1 Flavisolibacter sp. | reverse complement strand
GGATACCAGTTACATGTTTCAATGACTTGTAACATAACCCCGGAACCAGCAAACTTAATTATCCTGTAAAGCCAATTCAATCACCTGGTTCATAGTTTTTACATAATGAAATTTCAGACCAGTTATATATTCAGGAGTAATTTCCTGCACATCTTTTTCATTTTGCCAGCAGAGAATAAGTTCTTTCAAACCTGCACGTTTCGCAGCCAATACTTTCTCTTTGATTCCACCTACGGGCAATACCTGTCCACGCAAAGTGATCTCCCCGGTCATTCCGAGATAGGGCTTAATTTTTCTGCCTGTAAATGCAGATGCAAGAGCTGTTAACATGGTGATGCCAGCGCTGGGGCCATCTTTCGGAACCGCACCTTCGGGCACATGAATATGCACGGTCTTCTTTTCAAGCATTGCAGGATCAACACCTAACTTTTTTGCGTTGGCACTTAAATAAGACAATGCAGTGGTAGCACTTTCTTTCATTACATCACCAAGATTGCCGGTCAATCTAAGATCCGGTTTACCGTCACTGAGCAAGGCTTCAATAAACAAGATGTCGCCACCTGCATAGGTGTAGGCTAAACCAACCGCAACGCCGGGAATGGTTGCTGCCTTGTACATTTCATTACTATATCTTGATTTACCGAGAACTTTTTCAATATCGTCGATGGTCAAATTGCTTTTGAGTTTACCTTTCATGGCCAACTGCTTGGCCTGGTAACGCATGATGGCAGCCAAATGCCGGTCCAGTTCACGCACACCACTTTCTCTTGTATAATCCTGGATGATTTTTTCTAACACTTTATCAGAAATTTTGAAGGCCGAACTCTTTAATCCGTGTGCTTCTTTTTGTTTTGGGATGAGATGCCGTTTAGCGATCTCGATCTTTTCTTCAACCGCATATCCACCAAGTTCAATAATTTCCAAACGATCGCGTAGTGCCGGTTGAATGGTTTGTAAATTATTAGCAGTAGCAATGAATAAAACTTTGCTTAAATCATATTCCAGTTCCAGGTAATTGTCGTAAAAAGAATGGTTTTGTTCAGGATCAAGAACCTCAAGTAAAGCACTACTTGGATCGCCGCGAAAATCAGAACCCACTTTATCAATTTCATCAAGGATCATCACCGGGTTTGATGATTTTATTTTCCGAATGTTTTGAATGATCCTTCCCGGCATGGCACCTATATAAGTTTTACGATGCCCACGGACTTCACTTTCATCATGAATACCACCCAGGCTCAAACGAACATATTTTCTTCCGATAGCATTAGCAATGCTTCTACCCAATGAAGTTTTACCAATTCCGGGAGGGCCATAAAAGCAAAGAATAGGACTCTTCATATCTCCCTTCAATTTCAATACAGCTAGGTATTCCAAAATCCTTTCCTTGATCTTTTGCATACCGTAGTGATCGGCATCCAAAATTTCTTTTGCTTTCTCCAGATCATAAACATCCTCTGTATAATCCAGCCAAGGAAGATCAAGCATTAGGTCCAGATGATTGTAGGTAACCGAATAATCCGGAGTACTTGGATGCATACGCTCCAGTTTTTCAATTCCTTTCTTAAAAGCTTCTTTTGCAGTGTCAGGCCATTTCTTTGTTTCTGCTCTTTTTTGTAATTCTTTTATTTCGCGTTCATTAGGGTCACTGCCTAGTTCTTCCTTAATGCTTTTTAATTGTTGCTGAAGAAAATATTCTCTTTGCTGCTTATCAATTTCAGCTTTTGTTTTGTTGGTGACTTTATTTTTCAGTTCAGCAAACTGCAATTCTTTTTGAAGAAACTGCATCAACAACTCCGCTCTCTCACGAATATTACTCATCTCCAGCAAACGTTGCTTGTCGCGAATGTCAATGGTAAGATTACTGGAAACAAAGTGAATAAGGAAAGACGGGTTCTCAACATTTTTGAGTATCACCGATGCTTCGCTTGGAATGTTTGGTGAGAGCTGAATAATCTCAGTTGCAAGGTCTTTTATATTGGAAACATAAGCTTCAAAGTCGGGATCTTTGGGCGGTTCTTCTTCATCAACCAGCTCAACATGTGCTTTGAAATAAGGCTCCTCAGTAATTACATTTTTTATAGAAAATCTGTTCTTGCCCTGAATGATAATCGTTGTTCCACCATCAGGCATTTTTATTTGTTTAACGATCTTGGCAATTGTACCGATAGCTTCCAAATCTTTGGAGACGGGATCTTCAACACTGCTGTCCTTTTGCGCTACCACACCAATCAGCTTACTGCCTTTATACGAATCAGTTACTGCCTTAATACTTTTATCTCTGCCCACCGTAATTGGTAATACAACACCCGGGAAAAGTACAGTGTTGCGTAAAGGAAGTAAGGCTATATCGGCGGGAATCTCAATCTTCTCATTTGACTCTGCATCGCTTTCATTGAGCGGAATGATCGGAATAAAATCCATTTCCTCTTCAGGCTTCAAATTAAAATTCACTCTCAACAATTTTAAATAAACAATTTACAAATCTACATCAGGATTTGCTGCCGTTCAAGATTGATGCCATGGGAAGAATACATGCCTAAGTGTCAGATAAAAAAATGTCCCGGTGTAAAACCGGGACATTTGAGATAAGTGTTTTACGATTTACAGCGCAATACCGAGGGATAATTGGAAGCCCTGATTTCTCCATTTATTTTCGTTTCCGATATCGCCGATATCATTCAAACCAACAACATAACGTCCTTGCAGACGAAGCTTACTAATATGAATTTCGGCACCTCCCAATAAAGAGAAATCGCCTTTTTTAAACGCTTCTTTACCACTAGCTACCCATCCTTTACTTTGATCGACCAAAATTCCAAATTGCGGACCTGCCTGCAAACTCAACAAACTTCCCACTTTGTAGTCCAGTAAGATAGGGATGGATAGATAATTCAATTTTACATCTTTGTAATTGGAGAAAGTAGTTGAGACATTGTAGATGTTTTTGAAACTACTGTCGACCCTTGTTTGATACTGGTTCCATAAAACTTCAGGTTGGATACTTAATTTTCCTCCCAGGCCCAACTCAGCAAAACCTCCCAAATGATAACCGTACCTGAACTCATCCCGGAATGCTTTACCGTCTACCTTGGTAATATTCACTCCGCCTTTGATACCTACATCGAATTGAGCCATAGCAGCCTGTGTAAAAAGCACGAGAATAAGAAGAGCTGATGATTTTGTTTTCATAAACATGAAGTTTTATTTGTAGAAAAAATATCGTCAAGATTAATGCCATGCAAAACTCTGCGATGTTAAATAAAAACGAAACAACTAAAAAATAACACCGGCGTTTATTACAAAAGCAGTAGTCAGATTTTTCTCAGTAGCAGGAAAATAATAATCGAATATCAGTTGGGGTTGGAAAAAAAATTTACCTCTTGAATACTCAGCTTTCAAATAAGTTGAGAGCGATAAAGGCTGAAAAACCAATTGATCGTCAAGAGCAATCTTTTCAGTGTTGTATAAAATATTCGCACCGGTTCTGGGCACTGTTGTATAGGTGCTGCTTGTTTGATTAAATCCAAATTTTTGTGTACCACTTGTAAAAACAATCTGGGGGGTGAGGCGGGCATAGTCCCTCTTGCTTAAAATATTGAGCCAGTAAAAATCATGTCGGATAGAAGCTATAAGATTAAAATCGTTTACGCTTTCCCGTGTATTAATTCTTGTATAGCCCCGTGAGTTTAGCCTGAGCGAGGTAATATATTCCCGTCGTTCTTCGTAAGCATTCCTGCTTCCCCATCCATAGCTTGCAGCAACAGAAGGCTTCAGCCAAAAACCACGATAGGTGAAATAAGTATACAAATCGTTCTTCAATGGTGAGGTGTAAAAAGGCAAAGAATCTTTGGTAAAAAAATGGGTCAGGGAAACTCCGGTAATAAATTTTGCGTTCCTTATATAATCGTATGAACCGGTAACACTAAACTGGTAAGGGTTCAATTTTTGTCCATCATTCACCACAATTGTATTAGCACTAATACCCAAACCATTTTTAAAAAAGTAAGACAGCGTTGGTGAAAAGGTTAGCTTTTTACTGGCTTCCAACAGGTAACTTCCTTTTGTCTGATAATTAAAATAATTGTTGCCTGCCGCGATATTGAATAAGGCAAAGCTTCTGGGCGCCGTTAAGGAATCCAGTAAAAGATCCAACTCGTTAAACAGTTCATCATAATCCAAATCTGCAAAACTGGTGTCAATATCATGCTGCTTCGACGGTTGTTGTGCAGATGAAGTTGTTGCAACAAAAAGGGCAACCAGTAGTATCAAACGTATTTTTCCGGCCATACAGATGATTTCGGTCTTTCAGGAATACGAGCCCATAAGACGAGGCTCATGAATGGAAGTTTAACTACCATAACGGTTTCCGATGAGATTTTATTGGTTTATACCATTTCAAATAAAGTTATTTCGGGCAAAATGCCTACCCTGCCCGGATATCCAATAAACCCAAAGCCCCTGTTCACATACAATTTTTGTCCTCCCTGCTCATACAATCCGGCCCACTGCCTGTAAACGTATTGAACAGGACTCCATTTTAACCAGGGAATTTCCACACCAAATTGCATTCCATGCGTATGACCGGACAACGTCAGGTCAATATCACTATATTTTGGACGAACCTCTGCATCCCAATGGGAAGGGTCATGACTCATTAAAATTTTAAACGGAATATTTTCTGTGCCTGCATAAGCCTTTGCCAGCTTACCGTATTTGGGGAATCTTGCCTTAGAGCTCCAGTTCTCAACACCAATAAGGGCTATTTGTTCCCCATTTTTTTCCAATAGAACATTTTCATTCATCAGTAAGCGCCATCCCAATTGGGCTTGTATTTGTTTCAGGCGTTCCATGTTTTGTTTCTTTGCCTCGTCACTTGGCCATTCCGAATAATCCCCGTAGTCGTGGTTACCCAGTGTGGAATATACTCCCATCGGCGCCTTTAGCTGGTTGAAAACATCTATGAAGTTTTCCATCTCATCCGATTTATTATTGACAAGATCACCTGTAAAAAGGATCAGGTCCGGCTTCAGTTTCAAAATTTTTTCCACCCCTTTGTGCACGGCAGATTTATCGGTCAAACTTCCGCTATGAATATCCGATATCTGCACAATTTTCAATCCCTTAAAAGAAGCCGGGAGGTTGGGATATTTCAGCTTTATCTTTTTAACTGTGTAATTGTATTTATTGGAAAATCCCAAAAGCAAAGAACCAAACAAGGTACCTCCCACACCCAGTCCAAGCCAGCTTAAAAAAAGCGACCTCGAAATTTTCTCTTCTTCAATTTGTTCGCCTTCTGTGTTCCGGAAAAATGTCTTTCCCACCAGCCATTGAATACCCCTGCGG
>JAGIAB010000234.1:2470-5388 GCA_017745135.1 Flavisolibacter sp. | reverse complement strand
CAAGCCAGTCAGTAAAGCAGTTTCTGTTGCCAAAAAGCCTTCGTTGCCCGCAAAAAAATCTGCCCCTGTTAAAACGAAAGTTGAGAAAGTAGCCGTTCAACCGGTCAAAAAACCGGCAGTAGCTGCTCCAACTCATCACGAGGTTAAACCGGCAATTAAGCCGCTGGTAAAAACGGTTCCTAAAAATGAACCGCCAAAAAAGATCGTAATTCCGAAAACGTCAACAACGAAAGCGGTTAAGTATGATCCGGATTTTACAAAATCAGTATTAGATTCACCACAACAAGAACAAACCGGCCCTACTATGAGGTATTCAGATGCAGAGTTAACGGAATTTAAAGAGCTAATCCTTAGAAAATTAGAGACAGCTAAAAAAGAACTGGCTTATTTACAGGGTTTGATCACACGTAAGGACGAAGGCGATATGGAAGATGGTCGATATATGACCATGGAAGATGGAAGTATGAGCATGGAAAGAGAGCAGTTGAGTCAAATGGCCAGCCGTCAAATTACTTTTATTGATCATTTGGAAAAAGCATTGATGCGAATTGAAAACAAGACCTATGGCATTTGCCGTGTTACCGGTAAATTGATTGATAAGGCCCGTCTTCGTGCAGTGCCTCATGCTACATTAAGCATAGAAGCCAAACAAATGATGAACAAATAATTTTTATTTTCTAAAAGGAATAAAGTCCTGCAACTATGCGGGACTTTTTTTATTTTGAATCTCATCCTTCATTGAAATCAGCCTCTCTATCTTTACAGGAAATTGAACCCCGACCGATGACGATACAATTTACCTACGACAAGAACCAGGTACTGCAGGCCTTGCGCTATCATTTTTTAAGTAAAAAAGAAATCAGGCTGATGATCATCCTGGTAAACGTATTTGCCCTGGCATCTGCCGTATTGTTTTATTTCAAAAAGATTTTACCACTTGCATTTGTCGTTGGTTCTTTTTTGTGGTTTGCATTAATGATTAGCTTTTGGTTCATTCTTCCTGGCATGGTTTACCGGAGAGCAGCCACTTTCCGGGATCATTTTACTATGAACTTTGATGAGAATTCTTTTTCGGTGGGTAACGAAAGAGGCTCACGAGTGTGGAACTGGACTGCCTTGAGTGAATTTTTAGAAACACCTTACTTCTTTCATCTGTACTTTGATAGCCGTTCCTTTTTTTTGGTGCCTAAAAGTGCATTTGCCAGCAGTGATGAAGTATATCAGCTAAGGCATTTGATGCAGGAAAGGATTCCTTCGAAGCGCAAACGATAAAATCTTTAAGTTGGTAGGGTATTGTGAGTTAAGGAACTATTCAATTCACAATTGACGATTTACCATTCACGATCACAGTTCTTTTTCCATCACCACATGTGGAATGGTGATCTCTCTAAATTCATCACCCGATTTTCTATATCCCATTTTTTCATAAAACCCCGAAGCATGTTTGCGGGCATGCATGGTGATTCTTTTATAGCCCCTGTCTCTTGCCAGGTTTTCAGCAAACTGCATCAGCGCTTTTCCAATACCTTTTCCCTGCAAATCATTGCGTACCGCCATTTGGCGCAGGCGGACAGTTTGCGGGTCTTCTTCGAGCAACATACAGCATCCGAGCATACGTTCATCTTCGTAGGCGACAATATGTAAATTGTTTTTTTCTTTTTCCAGTTCTTCTTCAGAAAACCCCATTCCGAGGGGTTTGCGCAGAATTTCGTCACGAAGCCTCACCATTTGCTCGTATTCGGCCGTTCCATGATCTATGATTTTCAATGCCATTGATAATGCGTTGGGGATTCAATTTACAAATATCCACTGAGGTCGCAAATTGCAAGTTTTATGCGAAAAATTTGATTGGCCAATAAACAAATTTGAAAGAGGAAGGCAAAATTTTTCATAATTCAAAAACTTCTATTTTTGCACCACTATAACCAAACCTTTACAAAATGTCAGACATTGCAGCAAGAGTAAAAAAGATCATAGTAGACAAATTAGGCGTTGACGAAGCAGAAGTAAATAATGAGGCGTCTTTTACCAATGATTTAGGTGCCGACTCTCTGGACACCGTAGAATTGATTATGGAATTTGAAAAAGAATTCAACATTTCTATTCCTGACGAGCAAGCCGAAACCATTACTACTGTTGGTCAGGCTGTTTCGTACCTTGAAGAACATGCCAAATAAAAAATTTAATTGATTCCGCAGTTGCAGGAGCTATACTGACCCGCCTTCCGTTTGCATCAAGCATCGTTGAAGGCGGTTTTATCTTACATTAAATTCTTCCGCTGGCCTTATGCAATTAAAACGAGTTGTTATAACAGGAATGGGTGCCATCACTCCACTTGGTAATTCTATCACTGAGTATTGGAATAATTTACGGAACGGCGTCAGCGGTTGCGATTTCATTACGAATTTTGATGCATCTAAATTCAAAACAAGGTTCGCCTGCGAGATTAAAAATTTTGACCCCACCAATTTTTTAGACCGAAAGGAAGCAAGAAAACTGGACCGCTTTACTCAAACTGCGGTGGTGGCAAGCGATCAGGCTGTACAAGATGCCGGTATTGACGCAAACAATGTCAATGTTGACAGGGTAGGCGTTGTATTTGCCAGCGGAATTGGAGGTTTGATTACTTTCCAGGAGGAAGTGACCAATTTTGCTAAAGGCGATGGTACTCCCCGTTTCAATCCCTTCTTTATTCCTAAAATGATATTGGATATTGCCGCAGGGCATATTTCTATGCGTCACGGTTTCAGAGGTCCCAACTTTGCTGTAGTGAGTGCATGCGCTTCTTCAACTAATGCAATGATGGAAGCTTTCAACCTCATACGTTTAGGCAAGGCTGATATCATTGTAACTGGGGGAGCCGAAAGCGTGGTAAGCGAAGCGGGTGTTGGCGGTTTTAATGCAATGAAGGCATTAAG
>JAGIAB010000234.1:216-2460 GCA_017745135.1 Flavisolibacter sp. | reverse complement strand
TCCTAAAACGGCATCCCGTCCTTATGATAAAGACCGCGATGGTTTTGTAATGGGCGAAGCGGCCGGCGTTGTTATTTTTGAAGAATATGAACACGCCATAAAAAGGGGAGCGAAAATTTATTGTGAAGTTGCCGGTGGCGGTGCCACTGCCGATGCTCATCATATTACTGCTCCGCATCCGGAAGGATTGGGTGCCAAGAATGTAATGCTGCAGGCATTAGACGATGCAGGCATGCAAACAACCGATATCGATTATATCAATACTCATGGTACTTCAACACCTCTTGGCGATATTGCAGAAGTGAAAGCTATCCTTGATGTATTTGGTGAACATGCATATAATTTGAACATCAGCTCTACCAAATCAATGACGGGCCATTGCCTGGGGGCTGCCGGTGTTATAGAGGCCATTGCCTGTATCATGGCTGTACAAAATGATATTGTTCCCCCAACCATCAACCATTTTACTGATGATCCGGAGTTGGATCCCAAACTTAACTTTACTTTCTGGGAGGCACAGAAGCGAACCGTAAATGCAGCTCTGAGTAATACGTTTGGTTTTGGTGGCCACAATGCCTGCGTGATCTTCAAAAAATATGCTGGATGATTAATGCAATCACATAAATCTGTGTAATCTGTGATTTAATTTGTAGTTTAACAAACTGTGGATTTCTGGAAATCTTTCTATAAAAAGCATTCTGACCCTTCTTTCAAAAAACAACTGAAAGGCGTATTAGGCTACAATCCCGGCAATACTTCTTTATATAAAACTGCACTGACGCATCGTTCTGTAAAAGATAATTCAGACGAAAACAATGAACGTTTGGAGTATTTAGGTGATGCTGTGCTTAGTGCCCTGGTAGCTGATTATTTATTCAAGCGGTATCCATATAAAGAGGAGGGGTTTCTTACCGAAATGCGCAGCAAGATGGTAAACCGGCAGCAACTGAATGATATTGCTGTAAAGATGGGCCTGAAGAAAATTACGGTTTATAATAAGTCGGATGCCTCATTAAAAACAAGCCAGATTTTCGGAAATACGCTTGAAGCTTTAGTGGGTGCTATCTATCTTGATAAGGGTTTTAAGAAAACAGCCAGGTGGGTAAATGAAAGAATCATCATGCCGCACATGTTTGTAGAAGACCTGGAAAATCTCGAAATCAATCATAAAAACAAACTGTACGGCTGGGCCAATAAAAACGGTAAACAATTAGAGTTTGAAACCCTCAACGAACAACTGGAAAACGGTAGAAGGTTGTTCACTATCGGCGCCGTTATTAACGGAAAAGTAATTGCCCAGGGCAAAGCTTTCAATAAAAAAGACGCTTCACAAATAGCAGCACAACTGGCAGTTGAAAAATTAGGCATTGTCAATTCTGACTCTCCTTCTGATATAGCCTGATACAATACTATTTTTCAATTCTCAACCTCCTGTTTTTCGATAAAAGAAACAAGTGTAAGTCTTACTTGCCCGGTAAGAAGATTTTCTTTCTTGTTTAAGTGTTTTACTTATCGATATTTTTTTAAAGCCTAAGGGATTTTCTTAGTAAAAAATTAAGTGACCATCGTACAATTACCTCCAAAAAATTAAAAATCAGGGCATTTTTCCCGCTTTTTCTTCAATTTTTTTTCTCCGGATTTTTATATGTATCTCATTAATTTTCAGGTACTTATAGGTTAATTTAAAAAAAAGATGTGGTTTTCCGCAATCTGCTAAGTAAAAACACTTGCATCTGAAAAAAACGGAGTATAGTTTTGTCCTCGTTAAACGAAATCGGTAAGCAAAATCCCTTAGAAAACAATAGCTGGTTTCTTTAGCAACCCTAAAAAACAAATAAGCCGTACCATGAAAAAGTTCTACCTCTCCGTCATTTTAGTTGTTTTATACAACATTTCATTTTCAGCTCCAGTAATTAATGCTACCTCTAACGGTAAATGGAATGAAACTTCTACCTGGAGTTTAAATCGTTTACCAAAGCTGGGCGATACTATTGTAATTCCTGCCGGAACAGTAGTAATGATCAACGATGATCAGGACTTTAATGGTTTCGTTTTCATTAAAGTGTACGGAAAAATCGTTTTTCAGGGTAATAATTCTACTTTAACTGTTGATGCCCCTTCTGTTATTATCGTGTATCTAACAGGTCAGATTCTGGGTAATTCTGCTTCTCAAAAAATCAGGTATAATAATTCAATTATTTTTAAAGGGAAAGACGATCCAATCGTTGGCTATCAAATGGCTAC
>JAGIAB010000234.1:0-206 GCA_017745135.1 Flavisolibacter sp. | reverse complement strand
GTTTCCAATGGTTTCGTTGCTTTTGCTTCTTCTCCTTTGCCTGTAAAGTTTGTAGGATTTACAGTGACATGTAAAAATGCTGATGCATTCATCCAATGGTCAACATCGGAAGAGATGAATGCCGATATGTACCAGGTAGAACGCAGCCTTGATGGCACCAACTGGAATACTATTGCTTATGTAGCTGCCGTTGGAAACAGCTCTAC
>JAGIAB010000233.1 GCA_017745135.1 Flavisolibacter sp. | reverse complement strand
GGCTGCTGAAATGCATTTTTACGGCGGCTAACATTCCGGCCACACCATCATGCACTTTTATATAATCCTTTCCAGCAAAAAAGCCAAAGCGGTAAGTAATGTTGCTGAAATAACTGGAACGCGACCTTGGTGTGAACTGCCCGCCCACATTTATTATCTGGTTATCCTGCACTGAATCTTTCTGTCCAAAGAAACGGTACTCGCTCCATTTGTTGGTTGTATAGTCAGCGCCAACTAACCATCCGCTTCCATTGGTATTGGTACGCTGAAGAACAAAACCGCCTTTGTAAGAAGAAGGATATACAATTTCTCCCTTTACACCATTGATTTCATAAACACTATCCACTCTTAATTCTTCTCCGGCCGATCCTCTTGCAAAGGTTTGAATCATCCTGTCCTGGCTGCCGGAAATGTTTTGTTTCCAGTTGCCCGAAGCACCCAATCGCAAAATTGTGTTGCTGTTCAATTTTACCAGGTACTGAACGCCGGCATTAAAAAACAAATGACCGAATGAAGAATTGGTAGTGTGTGAAGAGGGTAAAAATTGAATGCTGTCGCTTTTTGGTTGTTTTAACAAAGTGTTCTCCCTGTTACCAAATAAATAGCCAACATTAAAACCCGCACTGAAGTTTTTTATAGCGAAGCCGGTGCCGATGCTCGGTAAATAACTGCCGCCGGTGCCGCGATATTGAGAGGTGGTGGGAGTACTGTTGCCCAATGCATCCGTTATACTATCAGTGGAATTGATCAAATAACTTATGCGTGAAAGCGGACGAATGCCAAAACTCAATCCCCAGTTTTTCCTCAGTGGCAATCCAACCTGTACATAGGAAAATGAAAGATCGTTGGATGTAAACCTGTTTGGTGTATTGGGAGCAATTAGTGAACGGCTTTCCAGATTTGTTCCTACATCCAAAACTACGCGGCCATATTGTAATTTTTTTGAACGCTGTTCAATGATGGTTTGAAACTGGGAATAAGAAGCCGGGTTATTAAAATTGATCGAAACGATGTCGGTATATCCTGCTGAAATTCCACCCAAACCTCTAAGGCTAACATTGGTACTGGCCGAAACATCACCCAAACCAAACCTTGAGTAAGGCGAATTGCTTTGTGCGAACGATGTAAGAGTAAACGCAATGAAAAAAAGGAGAGAAAATATTTTTATAAAACAAAGCCTCCGCTTTTCAAGCATGATTGATCTGGCTGATTGCATAAAGTCCTTTAAAGATTAAGTCAGGGTCTGCAAATATCTTATTTTTCAAATGGGGCTCAAATATAGCAATATCCCCCCCGGTTAAAACCGCGTTAAAGTTCCCGAACTTTTCACTATAAGCTTCAATCATGCCATCAATCTCCTTTGCAATGCCCAATACTACACCGGTTTGCAAATTGGTTTTGGTATCATAACCAATCAGCGGAACATTCCAGTCTGCCTCCACCAGGGGAAGCCTTGCCGTAAACTGGTGCATAGCTTTGAAACGCATTTCCATACCGGGAGAAATGGAGCCGCCGATCAACTCGTGTGATTGATTGATGAAATTGTAGGTAATACATGAACCCAAACCGATTGCCAGGTTATTTTTTTGGGGAAACAGAAAAACACTGGCGGCAGCAATAGCCAGGCGGTCAGCACCAACTGTTTCCGGCTTTCCAATTGGAATGGTAAACGGCAATTTGGATTGATTGCTCAATTTGTGAAACCGCGTTTTTGATTTTAGCAATTCTTCAATCTGAATATCATGATTGATAACTGAAGAAAGAATGGATGTTGATGGCTGATATTGTTCGATAATTTCTTGTAAATGCTGAAGCGGATCTTCGTTCAGCACAATTGTTTCTTTCAAGTCGGCATTTTCAAACAAAGCAGTTTTCAACCGGGTATTGCCGAAGTCAAGGCAAAGCGTCTTACTCATATAATTAGTGATGTTGACAGTGGCTGCAGGGTTCTGGAGATGAGTTTGTGGCTTTTTAGTCTGAAACATTAGTTAGTTGATGACGCGAATTTAATGCACGAATTGATGAACTGATTATAAGAATTGTCACTATGTAGAACGCAAATTATTTTCAATTATTCGTGTCAAAAAATTCGTGTTATTAAATGTCAAAGTTAAAGCTTGAGAGATTCTTGAAGTGCCCGTTTTGTTTTACTTTCTTTTTCAGGCTTTCCATTTCAGCTATTAATGGAATTACTTTGGCCAGGTGTCTTCTTATATACTCCTGTCGCTGACGTTCCTGCATCAGCCCGAGAAATTCATATTCTTCCTCCAGGGAAAGACCAATATGATGGGCCAGGTCGTAGCTGTTTAATTCTTCATCTTTTTTTTTGAACTTCTTTTTAACTTTTAAAAGCTTGTATAATTCTCTGATGCTGTTTACAACTTTTCGCATCATCTCTGCACTTCCATGTTCGTGGTTAACCGGATAATTGACGATAGCCCCACTGTATAATTTGTCAGGAATTTCTTTAATGACCTCAAGAATACGAAATACACTATTGCCTTCGGTTTTGATATCCATTTCACCGTTTTCATGTATGGTGGTGATTTCAGTAATGGTAACTACAGTGCCATAATCCTGTATGCGGTTTTCAATTACGGTAGGAATGCCAAATGGTTTTTTATCGGTGAAGCACTCATTGATGAGTTGTTTATACCGTGGTTCAAAAATGTGAAGGTTTAAATGTTCACCGGGATAAACAACAATGCCCAAAGGAAATATCGGTATGAAATTCGTCATGGTTCAGCAACTGCAAATTTGGTGCAATAAGCGATCCATTTCCATTGTTTTGATGAGAGTTGCCAATTGCCTGCAAAAGCAATAGGAAAAAGTAGTAATGGCAGCTTGATGCGTGCAAAGCGCATCCACATGTTTTTATCTTCTGTCCAAAACCATGTAACGAATGGGATGAAAAACAACAAACTCATTCCTACAAAAAACGGGGGGTGCAAAAAAACGCAATTGCTGAACGATGTTTTGATGTGCGCAGGTAAGTAACAAAAAAAGACAGATCCCACAGAAAGCAAAAACCTGGGAGTAAAAAGAGACATCAGCATCAGTATCATTGAAAAGAAAATGAGCTGCTGTTTGGAAGCCTTGTCTATGCGAATCCCCATATTTTTGTAAACCTACAACACTCCATGCATGTGGCAGCAATTACTTGAGCAAATACAAAATGGAAATACCAAAGCATTGGCAAGGAGCATTTCATTGATCGAAAATGAACAGCCAGGTTATGAAGAATTGCTACTGCAACTGCCGCCCAATCATCATACAAAAATCATTGGCATAACAGGCCCGCCCGGTGCAGGCAAAAGCACAATGACAGATGGCCTGATCGGTGAACTGGTAAAAAAAGAAAAAAATGTGGCAGTGCTTTGCGTTGATCCTTCTTCGCCATTTAATATGGGAGCAGTTTTGGGTGACCGGATACGAATGAACCAATGGTACACACACCCCAATGTTTTTATCCGTTCACTGGCTTCCCGTGGTTCAATGGGAGGTTTGCATCCGAAAATCATTGAAATAACAGAGCTGGTTAAAGCGGCCAACTTTGATTACATTATTCTGGAAACCGTTGGTGTTGGACAAAGCGAAATTGAAATTGCCGGGTTGGCCGATACTACGGTTGTTGTGGTAGTTCCTGAATCCGGCGATGAGATTCAAACCATGAAAGCTGGTCTTATGGAAATTGCAGATGTATTTGTGGTGAATAAAAGTGACCGGCCCGATGCTGATGCATTTGTAAAAAACCTGCGGATGATGCTGGCACCAGCTTTTTCTTTTCACACAGAAGAAGTGGCGATCATTAAAACCGTAGCCAGTGAAGGCAAAGGATTAAGCGAATTGACTGAAGCGATAGAAAAACATTTGCACCAGGAGCGTCAAAATGATAAGCGAAACTGGCTGTTGGCGGAAAGAGTATGGAAAATAATTGAAGCTAGTCGCATGAAGGACATCAGCAAAAAACAAATTGTCGAAAAAATAAAAGCAACCGACCGATCTTCTTTTAATTTGTACCGGTTTGCAAAAACCTATTATTGATCCATTTTAAAAATAACCTTCTTGAATTGCAGTCTTATCATTTCAACTTATAACTGGCCGCAGGCTTTGCGTCTTTGTCTGCAAAGTGTGGCAAACCAAAGGCAATTGCCGGGCGAAGTAGTCATTGCAGACGATGGTTCAGAGAAGGACACTGAAAATCTGATTAAGAAATTTCAACAAAAATTTCCTGTTGAAATCAAACACATCTGGCATCCGGATGAGGGATTTCTTTTGGCAGCCATCAGGAATAAAGCTATTGCGGCATCATCCTTCGAGTATATCATTCAAATTGATGGTGATCTTATTTTGCATCCTTATTTTGTGGCCGATCATTTAGCTATGAAAAAAGAAGGACATTTTGTAGCAGGAAGCAGGGTAATGTTATCTCAAAAAACAACAGCCAATTTAATCCAACACCATTCAATTGATGTAAAAAAATACGGGATGCCCCGCCTTGATACAAATACAATCAGAAGTTCTTTTTTAAGAAATATTTTAGCTCTCCGGTATAAATCCAAAGGCAAGTACAGGTTTTATGTCAAAGGCTGTAACATGGCTTTTTTCAAAAAAGATCTTTTAAAAGTAAACGGATACAATGAGGCTTTTACAGGCTGGGGAAGCGAAGACCGGGAAATTGCTATTCGTTTGATTAATGGAGGACTAAAAAAACAATTTTTAAAGAACAGTGGCATTTGCTATCATTTATATCACCCATCTTCATCAAAGGAAAAGGAAATTAAAAATGAAGAATTAATGAGGCTCGCTATTGAAACGAAATCAACCTGGGCCAATGATGGTCTGAATAAATATTTACACTCATATTTACATTCATGAGACAGGAAAAGCTACCTCGCCTTAGTGATTGGCATGTCAAAACGAAGGACCCTCATTACATTCATTATTACTTTTTAATAAGGGATATCAGGAACGCAATAAACAGTTATGCAAAAGGCGCTCTTCTTGACCTTGGTTGCGGCAACAAGCCTTATAAATCATTATACCAACCGAAAACGATAAGCCAAACAGGATGTGACGTTATACAAAGCGATAAGAACCGCGTAGATGTAATTTGTCCTGTCACGGATTTGAAATTTCCGGACGAGCAATTTGACACCATACTTTGCACACAGGTTTTAGAGCATGTGTTTGAGCATGATAAAATGATGAGTGAAATCTATCGAGTATTAAAGCCGGGAGGGCATATCATCCTCACTGTACCATTTGTATGGGAATTGCATGAAGAGCCCTTTGATTTTTTCCGCTACACAAAACATGCACTGAAAGAATTATTTGAACATTCCGGGTTTGAAATCGATTATATCAAGCCGAACGGAGGCAAATGGGCTGC
>JAGIAB010000232.1 GCA_017745135.1 Flavisolibacter sp. | reverse complement strand
CCTTCCTTCTAAAAATTTAAGTGTGGGTCTATTGTAAATCGCACCAAGCTATTACAGGTAAGACTTACAATAAAAGAAGTCGCCCAAATTAATGATGCCTTTTCGAAATCCATTTATAGGAAGCTGAGTGATTTTGCACGAAAAAAGTTACTGGATAAACCTGTTTCTGTTTATAGCCGCAGCCAGTCGCTCGACGACTTTATGGCAGAAATGATAAAGCTGCGAGAGGAGTTAAATGCCATTGGGATTAACTATAACCAGGTGGTAAAAAGATTACACGCACTGCACCATTTTGATGAGATAAAATCATGGTTAGCGCATAATGAATCTTCCAGGCAAATCCTGTTCAAAAAGATAGATGAAATCAAGTACAAAATTTCTCAAATAAATGATCAATGGTTGCAATCATAAAAACCAGTGCAAGCCTTCGAAATGTGCTGAACTATAACGAGAATAAACTAAAGCAAAACGTGGCAAAGTTGATCTATGCGCATGGCTTTGGAAAGGACGCTGAAAATCTTGGCTTCAGTGATAAGCTCAGAACATTTGAAAAACTCAATGCGCTGAATGAAAGAACAAGGCTTAAAACCGTTCACATCTCACTCAATTTCGATCTCTCCGAAAAACTAACCCAGGAGACACTGTCAAAAATTGCCGAAACCTATATGCAAAAGATCGGGTTCGGGAGTCAACCCTTTCTGGTCTATGAACATTATGATGCAGCGCATCCGCACCTTCATTTGGTTTCCACCACCATTCAACGTGATGGCCGCCATATCAATATGCGAAATATTGGACGCAACCAGTCGGAACAAGCAAGAAAAGAAATTGAAAAAGAATTCATGTTAAAACAGGCGCAGGGACAAAAACAAATCTATGAGCTGAAACCTGTAAACGCTCAAAAAATTCAATATGGAAAATCGGAAACAAAAAGAGCCATTACGAATGTACTGGACAGGATCTTAACTGTTTATAAATACGGTTCGCTTCCGGAACTAAATGCCATATTGAAAGGCTATAACATCGTCGCTGATCGGGGAAGTGAAAACAGCCGCACCTACAAAGCCGGTGGATTGGTGTACCGGGTGCTGGATGAGAAAGGTCAAAAGATCGGTGCTCCGGTAAAGGCAAGTGCGATTTACAATAGACCCACACTTAAATTTTTAGAAGGAAGGTTTCAGCAAAATTTTTCGGAGAAACAAAGGCATAAGTTAAGGCTTAAAAATGCTATTGATTATTCTTTTATACAACGTCCGCGTCAATCGCTTGAAGAGTTGATGAACGCTCTTTCAAAAGAAAGAATACAAGTAGTGCTAAGGCAAAATGAAAAAGGTATCATCTATGGCGTAACCTATGTTGACCATGAAACCAAATGTGTATTCAATGGCAGTGATCTTGGAAAACAATATAGTGCCAATCAACTGCAGGAGCGTCTTAACAATGAAACGGCATTTACACAGCAGCAATCTTTAAAACAAGACAATGTACTATCACCTGGAAGTACAATCCAACAACAAGAAAAAATCGCTTCGGATTCTTCACCTGCCTATGAACTGTGGAAAGAACTCACTGCAAATGAACGGGACCAGACACTTGCAACAGAATTCAAAAGAGAGCAATTCAAAAAAAGAAAACGAAAAAGATTACATCAATAAAAAAGAGGAGGCGGTATGGCAATGCATACGGGCGAAAACGAGCAAGGCTTAAGAAAGATCGTTGACATGACAAGACTGATCAGCCTTGTCATATTGTGCCTTCATTTTTATTATTACTGTTATGGAGCATTTAAAGAATTGGGATGGACAGCAAAAATTTCAGATCAATTATTAATAAATGTAAGCCATACCAGTCTGTTTGGCTCGTTCAACAAATCAAAGCTGATTGCCCTTGGATTTTTGTTGATCTCACTCTTAGGAGCCAAGGGAAAAAAGAATGAAAAATTGAATTATAAAACAGCCCTTGCTTATTTTTTAATTGGTGTGTTATTTTATTTCGGAAGCTACTTTGTTATGCACGTTGATAGTTTTTCTATAGCTCAAATAACAGTTATTTATATCGGCATTACGCTTCTTGGATTCATTTCTATTCTCACCGGCGGAGGATTAATTACAAGAATCATTAAGAACCGTTTGAATCCTGATGTATTTAATAAGTCTAATGAAACCTTTCCCCAAGAAGAAAGACTACTTACAAATGAGTATTCGATTAATCTGCCTGCACTGTATAATTTAAAAGGGAGAATCCGAAAAAGCTGGATCAGTTTCATTAATCCCATGAGAGGCCTATTAGTAATCGGCAGCCCTGGAGCAGGCAAGTCTTATTTTGTAATAGAGCAAGTTATTAAGCAACATATCGAAAAAGGCTTTTCCATGTTTATATACGATTATAAGTATGACGACCTAACAAAGATTGCCTATAACCATTATTTAAAGCACCGAAATAAATATGTAATACCTCCATCTTTTTACTGCATCAATTTTGATGATCTCACACATTCGCATTGCTGCAATCCGTTGGATCCTGCCAATATGCATGATATAACCGATGCAGTAGAAGCAGCCCGTGTGATCATGCTTGGTTTGAACAGAGCATGGATTAAACGCCAGGGTGAGTTCTTTGTTGAATCACCAATCAATTTTTTAACGGCGCTTATTTGGTTTTTAAAAAAATACCAAGATGGAGAATACTGTACACTCCCTCATGTAATTGAGTTGATGCAAATAGATTTAACTAAACTGTTTACGGTATTAAGGATAGAACCTGAAATCAGTGCTTATATCAACCCTTTTATCAGTGCATATCAGGCTGACTCAATGGAACAATTGGAAGGCCAGATTGATGCGGCGAGAATCGGTCTTGCAAGATTATCATCACCGACATTATACTATGTCTTATCAGGAAATGATTTTTTTCTTGATGTCAACAATCCAAATGCTCCTAAGATTGTAATACTGGCGAACAATCCGCAAAAGCAGGAAGTGTATGGCCCCGTGCTTTCTCTCTACGTTACGAGGATGTCCAAAATTGTAAACAAGAAGAATCAAATGAAAATGAATGTGGTGATCGATGAATTTCCTACCATTACCTTACTCAATTTTGAAACACTCATTGCTACCGGCAGATCAAATAAAATTGCAACCACATTAGCAATGCAGGATGCCAGTCAGTTGAAACTGAATTATGGCAAAGAATGGGCAGAAGTAGTGGTCAATACTTGCGGTAATATTATCGTTGGTCAAATCAGAGGAGAACTTGCCAAAACCGTTTCCGAAACCCTCGGCAAAACACTTCAGGACAGAGAGAGCATTTCGATAAACAGCAATGACACATCGGTTTCCAAGTCAAAGCAATTAGAAGCTGTTGTTCCCGTAAGTACTATAGCCAATCTTTCTTCCGGTGAATTTGTGGGAATGGTGGCTGATAATCCAGATCAGATCATTGATCTAAAAACTTTTCATGCCCGAATTGTGAGTGATCACGAGGCCAATAAAAAAGAAAAAGAAAAATACGTGTCTGTTCCTGCTCTCCGAAACATAGATCAGAAGGATGTAAATGTAATTTATCAGATCATCAAACAAGATGTTCAGGATATTGTGGAGGACGTAATGGAAGAAGTTTTGAATGATCCTGAGAAGGCACATTTAGCAGTAAGGAAAGAATAGGATTGGCTCTTGAGGGTTAGAATGGTTATGCCTTTGGAACTTCAACAAATTTGATAGCTTTCCACCAATAAAAGAAGGCTTCAGGACTGGATTTTTTGAGCTTATTTAGTTTGGTATTGTGCGGCTGTTCGATTATTACATCTGCTACCTGCTTCGGATCTTCAAACCTCTCAATGACTTTTCGATCAGTAGCAATAAGCCTAGATAAGTAAGCTGCTTTTGCCGCGTGTATAATAGCTTTATCGAGATAGTATTTTTCTGAAAAGATGAAGCGTTCAATACGTTGAATACCTTTTTGCAGGTGTTCAAAATTTTCTTTATCCACGGCTCCACGTACTGACAGGCACAAAGCAGTTTGATAAATATCATCCAGCACCTTTGCCGGTGTGCCTTCTTTAACTTCACGGTAAGCAATTTCTGTTTCAGCAATCTTATTGAACGTTGCTTTTACTATTTCCAGATCCTTTACCACATCGAAGATGTTTCCTACATCATAGAGCTGCTTAATGATCTCCATACTTTGACTGTCTTCTTTTTTGAAGTATGGAATGCCAGTAGTGTTTGGAGCGAAAGCTGTGAGCTTATCCCCTAATAAATCTTCCAAAGAAGGAACACTTACCGCAGCCAATTTTGCAGATGTAATAAGAAACGAAGAATTTACTTCGTGCTGAATGATGTTGGTGTAATGGTTGGCTTCAAACAGAATATCTAAGAGTATGGCTTCTTCACCTTCGTAAGTTTTGTGAATGGGTGTATAAAAGAACTTGTAATGAGCTTTTTCAATGGTAGAAGCGGCATTCCGGTGCTGCAGCTCTATGCGGTTGAAGCCCTGTTCTTTTGCAAAGCTGCTGAGCACATCTTCCAGGTCGTCCCTCTTTTCGGAAAGAATGATGTCAATGTCAATAGATAAGCGTTTTGCTGAGTTCATTAACAGCATGAGGGCTGTACCTCCTTTAAAAATGAAAGGCAGTTCTGATTTGGACAAACCTTCCAGAAGCATTAATGCACGGATCACTTTCTCGATCAGTATTTTATCGGCATTTCGATTGTCTTTCGATACCTTTTCAATCCATTCTGCTGTAAGCGTTTCTTTGCTTATCATATCTAATAATTGGCAGCATTTGGTGATTGCTGCCGAAAATTTGGTATTTTATGAAGATAATTAAGAAATGCCTCTTTCTTGCGGCGGCGGTCGGCATAGCGAAGCATTTTGTTTTCGTTGATCGTGTAGTTGTCAAAGGCATTGCGGAAAATAGTTTGCATTTCGCTTCCCTGTTGTGCGGCAAATAAGATCTCATCAGAAAAGATGTCCACCAGTATTTTTTCGAGTGTAACGGTAAATACATTCTGGAGCAATTGAACAGGTGCTTCTGAAACCAAGGATTTAACGATCACTGCATTCTTTTCTTTTGAAGCATATAGGCTTAATACCTCTGCTGTAGGCTCTAAAAAAATATTCTTTTTCTTTTCGGTCAGAAAGTGAAAAACCGACTGAGTTACATCCTTGTCCACTTCCACCAGCAAATAATATCTGCCTGGCTGGTGTAGCATAAACTCGTTAAAAACCGACGTGTTCCAAACACAAATCTGAACGTAAGGAAACTGACGCCTAACATCATGGTACAGGTTTCTAAGGCTCGTAGAAAGTTCCGGAATAAACACCCGCCCGTTTCCTAATATAAACTTCCCTTTTCCTGTTCTTGCTAAAACGCCGGAATGGACCAAAGCATATAC
>JAGIAB010000231.1:5437-6035 GCA_017745135.1 Flavisolibacter sp. | reverse complement strand
GAGACAGGTACGTACCCGTAGTCAAAATCTATTCTGGTAATTCTTTTTGACTTGCTTACTCCATAATAGCCAGTGGTCATGTAATTGGTGCAGTCCCAGCTAAAGTCATCAGCATATTGAAATTGTACATGCCCACCTTGAGGCGTTTTTATTTCTGAAAGGAACCAACTTGTTGTATTGACGCCTGTCCATTCAGTAGTTTGAAATAGATATACAATCCCGTCATTGGCAATGATTCTATAACCTGGGGTTATTTTGTCTATCTTAAAGGACTTATCCGGGTATAATTTTAGACTAATGGTTTGATCAGTATTGTATTTACGATAAATATCTCCTGAATAACCTAAAAAGGAGTAATTATAGCTATCTGGCTCTGCATCGTTATCTGCCACTTGGTCCATGGCCATAGTAAATAGATTATTGGTATTGTTATCACTTTGCTCTGCTTGCCACTTTGTTTCAATAAAATTCTCCTGAGTGTGCCATATAGGTTGCGGAATGGTAGGATCATCGGAATCCATGGTACCCCTAATCGTTCTGGTAATCACACCTCCAGCTAAAAGTGACCAACCAAGACCCACATTAGAAGCTACCTGGA
>JAGIAB010000231.1:0-5355 GCA_017745135.1 Flavisolibacter sp. | reverse complement strand
TTGCGCTATTAAAAGACATCGATATTGGGACGTTGATTCCTTTGCCCTGCAGGTTAAAAAGAGGAATGTTTACTGACACCTGGCCAGTGTGCAGGTTATTAGAGCTGGATAGCGCTGATATAAATTGTTGCGCGTTAGCACTAGGCTTGACTTCTGTATATGCCTGTTGGGCATAAGTTCTTGTTACTCCTAAAATAACAAGGGCACACATGAGCAAACATTTTCCAAATTGTTTCATCTATTGCTGATTTAGTTTAGATAGAGCCTGTTTGAACGAGGCTCTTATCATGGATTTATTATTTATTTTTTAAGCCTGATAGCTTTTTATTTCAAACTATACCCCACTCTAAAGAGGATCGCTTGTGTTTTCGGTATCTGTTGATAGCTCATAAAATCCCACAGCAGCTTCATCTCTCCCTTCATCTTTTTACTAATACTGTATTTCTTGCACACTCCTACTAACCCGCTCGTTTGCCAACTGCTGTATTCTTTTAATTGATCAATTGAATTAAGCAAGCTTCTATAGTTTTGTTCATAGCCTCCGGAGAAATAAAAGCTTCCCTTGATCTTCCAATCCAGGTAGCTTCTGAGTCCCACGCCCTGGTGCGAGATTTTGATATTATTCCAGTTGTTGCCCCATCCCATCTTGTAAGAAGCCCCTACGCCAAGGGAGGATTTATCACTCAGCTTATAACCAAGTGATAGCCCTATGTCAGAAGTGACCGGGAAGAACTGCCTTGCTTTTTGCGATTGCACATTTCCTCCGTATTCCAGTCGTTGTAAAAAGCTTTTTGTTTTTTGGTTGTTTGGTTTAAAGCCCGGAATATCACCATCACCTGCATTACCGTAGCTTCCGGAGGAATAAGAGTTTAATTTGTTTTTTAACCCACTTAGCTCTCCTTGTGCACTTTGAACATTTTGCTGCAGTTGCTGGGTAATGGCAGAGGAAGATCCAAACCGGTCGACAAGAGATTGGTTGATCATGGCCCTTGTCTGCAGCCCGGAAAGAGAAGCCGTGGAGTTACCATTGGAAGAAGGTAGAGGAAACAGGGAACCCAAAGTAGAGTTCTTTGCAAAGAAGTCTTTAAACTGGGGTACCTTCACCACCAGTTCCATCAGCTTTGCTTCCATTTTATTAGGGTCTTCGAACAATTCTTTATACTCTTTTACCTGCGTCTGGTAGTAATACACCTCTTTTCTGAACCTCTTTAGTTCTTTGAGCATTCCCAGTTTTTCAAATTGCTGTTTTAATAGTTGCTGCCGTGCAAGCAGTTGTTTTTTTATTTGGTCGGAGGCATTGAGCTTTTGCTGAAGGTCTTTATACTGGGAAAGTGACTTATTGAGGGCAGGATTGTCAGAGAGGTTTTGATCCTTTAAAAAAGAAAGTGCAGTGGAAAGCGAATCCAAATGCCCGGAGTAAACACTTTGATACTTGTTGACAGTACCGGTGGAGTTCCTTAATTGAGTGTACTTTTCATCCACTCCTTCAAAGAGTTGTTTGGCAAGCGTAGAATCTTTCTTCCAGAGTTTCTTTTTTAATTTATGTTCCTGCCTTTGGAGCCTGTTTAAATACCTGGTGGTTTGCTTATCCAGCTTCTGCTCAATAGAGGACGTTTTCTTGTCGAGGGCCACAAAGACTTTATTGGGAAAGAAAAGGGCTTTCTCCAGCCTTGAAGAATCCTGGGCATTGACCGCCATGCCTATCACCAGACATAAAGCAAGCGTTAGTTGTGGTTTATTCAAAAGCATGACTCTGGTAGATAATACCCTAAAATTGAAGTCTTGCAACGACTCCACCTTGCGGAAATCACGGGGTAATAACCCCGTATTTTCCGCAGGGTCATGAAAAATGTTTTTTGTATATGGCAGAGTTCGTAAATTGAAGTACCTAACGCCAAAACTTACCTTATGCTTGCAAACTCCCCTATCCGCCTGGTCATTGCTGATGACTCACCGGTATTTAGAAAAGGCCTCGTTCATTCCCTTAATTTAGAAAAGCAGCATTCGATTCATATTGTAGGTGAAGGGCACAATGGTGAAAGTCTCCTTAAAGAGGTAGAAAGAAAACAACCCGATATTGCCCTCACCGATCTTAAAATGCCCCTGATGGATGGCTTTGAAGCAAGCCGTATTATCAATAAAAATTTTCCTTCAACCTCAGTGATTGCACTATCGTTTTTCAGTGACGAGGAGAGCATTTATCAAATGTTTGAAACCGGCGCAAAGGGCTATTTAACCAAAAATGCTGATGTAGCGGAAATCATAGAAGCAGTTAAAACGGTGCATGGGGGTAATATGTATTATTGCAGCAGCAGTTCGGTAAGCCTAATTAAGAAAATAGGCCCAAGCAAATACAACCATTATAAAAAGAACACGGCCATCCGTTTTACGGAAAGAGAAATCCAGCTGATCCGGTTAATCAGCTTTCAACTTACCACCAAGGAAATTGCCGGTAAAATGAAGATCAGCACCAGAACTGTGGAGGAGTATAGCCGCAACATCAAAGAGAAGATCGACGCTAAAAATACAGTGGGCATAGCACTATACGCATACAAGAATAATATTGTAAGCGCTAGCGAAATTTAATTTCATCAGCCTATATCTGAAATAACCCATTCTTAATTGCAAAAAATAAAATGCCCACTGAATTTCGAACCCCCATTTTTTTAATGATATTTCTTCTGTGGCCTTCAACCGTTCGCTTACCAATGCCAAGCTTTGCTGCGATTTCTTCAGTTGAATTTTCCTGGCAAACAAGCCCAATCACCTTCAATTCCATTGGAGTGAATGTTATAACCTCTTCTTTGGATTTTATGGTTGCTTTACGACTGATATAGTATACAATGGAAGTTTAAACCAGGCCTCTTATATAGAAGCGGTCTTTCTGTAAGTATTGAGATAGGATTCGCCTGCATGAATTTATTAAAAAACATAGTTGCCTTTTCGTTTGCCAATAACATTTTTTGCGTCTCTTACCAGTTTTGAATGTGCAGAGCCAACAGACGGTTTCGGTCTTAATGTTTGCAGCATGAGCGGTGTATCGATGGCGCCTGCCTTCTGTATCATCTCAATAATTTGCAGCCGCAACCAATCGTTAATCGTCCTGTAAATAGAAAGTGCTTTCTGAACGTTCCTGGTATCTATAACAAATGCTTTTTGAAAGAGAGAAGTCACAGCCATTTATTTTATTGATCGGCAAAATTAAAGAAAGAGACTATTGTCATGTAAAATCCTTGTTAACGGCTTACAGGCAACCTGAACTCAAATGCTAACACAACGAATCCTTCAAGAACCACCATAACTCCCAAATTCGTGAATATAGTAACCACCTGGGGAACATTGTAAATATGTCGCTGGTTTTACTATTTACTCTGCATAACATTACTGTTGAAATCTGTCATTTTAAAGTCCAGAATTTAATGTCTATTGTTGTGAGACGATAGAAAAAAATGGGGTTCACTGAGTCTTTTTTTATTTGCCATTTCAATTTCAAACTCAACAATTGCGAATTGTGTACATCGTACAATTCAGCCGGAAAAATAACTCTATATTGACTAATTTGCGCACATGCGCCCAGACTATCCCAAAAAACATTTTACTGATGAACGTAGCGCTTACGTTTTTCTTATGATGTCGTTAGATGCATTTCCTCACTGATTATTCCCCCTAATACATTTTTAGCTGCTATTTGATACTTTCTGCTGTTCCACCACAGCTATTACTATTTAAACGATTGCTTACATGCTTACAAACATTGTTCAACTTGACAAGGTTGGGATGAGAGATCTTGATCTTGTTGGAGGCAAGAATGCTTCCCTTGGAGAAATGCTCCAAAATCTCACCAGGCTTGGTGTAAACATACCAGGCGGATTTGTAATTACCGTAAATGCCTACCACCGTTTTATTGAATACAACGATCTTGATCTGAAGATCAGGGATCTTGTAAAGGCAATTGATTACACCTCCATGGAATCACTCAGAAGAGCCGGATTAAAGATCCGTGAATCCATAAGGAACGGACGGTTTCCCTCCGAGCTTTCACAGGAGATCATTAATTCCTATTACCAATTATCAAAAAAGTACGACCAGGAAATAACCGATGTTGCGGTTCGCTCCTCAGCAACGGCAGAAGATTTGCCTGATGCTTCCTTTGCCGGCCAACAGGAAACCTATCTGAATGTTCGTGGTCCTGCTGCATTGATGGACGCTGTAAGAAACTGTTTTGCCTCCTTATTTACCGACCGTGCCATCTCCTACCGTGAAAGTTTTAAGTACGATCATTTTGCTGTCGGTCTTTCAGTATGCATTCAAAAAATGGTAAGAAGTGATTTGGGTGCAAGCGGCGTTGCGTTTTCACTGGATACCGAAAGCGGCTTCAGGGATGTGGTAGTTATCAACGGCTCATATGGACTGGGTGAAATGGTGGTGCAAGGTTCTGTCTCCCCGGATGAATTCATCGTGTTTAAACCCACACTAAAAGAAGGCTATGCTTCCATCATTGAAAAAAAGCTGGGTTTAAAGGATCAGATGATGGTTTACGGCGACGATCCTGATGAGAGAGTAAAGATCATACGTGTAGACAAGGCGTCACAAGAGCGGTTTTGTTTGGATGATGAACAACTACTACAACTGTCTCGATGGGTGATGCACATTGAGAATTATTATTCAATACTGAAAAATCAGTGGTGCCCGATGGATGTTGAGTGGGCAGTAGACGGATTGAGTAATGAACTCTTTATTGTGCAGGCAAGACCTGAAACGATTCATTCCAGAAAAGACCATAGCAGGCTTACGGAGTATGTGATGGATGAACACACAGCTAAGCCCATTTTAAAAGGCATTGCCGTTGGAGATAAGATTGCTGTCGGCAACGTACACATTATGTACTCCCTGGATAAACGAGTACAGGAAGGGGCAGATTTTAAGGAAGGTGATGTATTGGTGACGGATATGACCGATCCCGATTGGGAACCCATCATGAAAAAAGCATCCGCTATTATTACCAATAAAGGGGGAAGAACCTGTCATGCAGCGATTGTTGCCAGAGAAATGGGCGTACCTGCCATTGTTGGCTGCGGTAATGCCACCACAGCTTTACAGGACGAACAACTGATAACCGCCAGTTGTGCTGAAGGAGATGAAGGTTTGATTTATGATGGGAAGTTGAAGTTTTCTATAGTAGAAACCAATCTTGCAGATCTTCCAAAAATTGAAACGAACTTAATGCTGAATGTGGCCTCTCCTTCACTGGCGTTTCGATTCTCGCATATTCCAAACAAAGGAGTGGGCCTCGCACGAGAAGAATTTATCATTAACAACTACATTGGCATACATCCACTGGCCCTGCTCGCACAC
>JAGIAB010000230.1 GCA_017745135.1 Flavisolibacter sp. | reverse complement strand
CGGAATTAGTTTTGAATTATTCGATCAGTTCCTGTTGAAATGCCCTATCATATTTTGTACTGCCTACGAGGAATACGCCATCAGGGCATTCAAGGTAAATGGCATTGATTACCTGTTAAAGCCTGTTCAGGAGGATGATCTGAAAAAAGCCATCATCAAAGTCCGTGACCGGCGTTCAGGCGCTTTTCCTGAATCCGTAGATATAAAATACCTGATAAATTATTTCACCAATGGAGGGAAAACGAGACAATACAAAGAGCGGTTTATCATCAACTCCAATAATAAGTGGACGCCTGTTGAAACAAGTAATATTGCCCTATTCATAAAAGACAACCTGAATTATATTTACACATTTGGAGGAGAAAGGCATATCTATGATTTTTCCGCGCTGGATGAGATAGAGGAGGTGCTGGACCCTCAGCTTTTTTTCAGGGCCAACCGGCAGGCGATCATTCATATCAACGCTATTCAGTCCGTTAAGCCCAATGGCAATCAGAAGTTGATGATCCAGGTTAGATCACCATTGAAAATGGAAATAGATGTAAGCCGGGAGAAAGCTCCGTTGTTGCGAAAATGGATGGATCGATGATGGAAAGCGCCAGAGTAGAGCGATGGGCTTGCCCGTTTTTTTACAGAGCCCGGTTTATTTCTTTTTTACAGGTTTCTTCTTTGCTGTTTTTGTAACAGGTTGTTTATGTTTTGCGGGAGCTGGTTTCGCATTGGCTTTTCTTTTCTCTTTCAACTTTCCTTTTTCCTTCGTTTTTGTTTTAGCTTTTGCATTTGCAGATTTGCCAGGTGTGGCAAAGCCCACATCCTTTTTCAGGTTACCTGTTTGGGTTTTGCCTTTGGGAGCTGCCTTCTTTTTGGGAGCGCTTTTCTGTACTTCGGCTTTTTTCTTTCCTGCTTTCTTCCTGCTTTTGGTAGAGCTTTTGCTGGGCTCGGCAGGATAGGGTTGCAGGTACCTTTCTTTAATGATGGACATATGATGATCCAGGTGACCCGCTGAAACAAATATCAGGGTGGCTACACTTGCCTGGTGGTTATTGGCGGTGCCGGTATGGTGGAGTTGTTGCTCATCCAGGTTGCGGAACAGCATTTCATTGGCCTCTCGCAGAATGAAAAATTCATTCACCAGTTCTTTCCATTTGCGCTTGTTGGCCTGGGAATTATCGGCCCATTGGTTCTCATCGAAACCCGGAAGGGGATTGGTGTCTTTTCGTGCAAAATGTAATGCGCGGTATGCAAATACACGCTCACCGTCGATGATATGTTGCAGCATCTCCTTGAGCGTCCATTTACCGGGCGCATAGGCGTAGCTGGCTTTGCTTTTGGGGATATCGTTGAGGAGTTTCCTGAATTGTTTCGTGTTGCGACTGATAGCCTCGATAGGATCGGTTTCTTTGACACGGCTCACATAGCCCTGCATGCCTGGAGGAATCAAAAGATTAGCTCTGTTGATCATGTGCTTTTCTTTTAAAGTTAGGGTATTTAAGGGTTATTGTGTATGAATTTTCATGATGGTTGTTTTTGATTATATTGGTGGTAAATAACCTCTTGTTCATGGTCCCTTCCTTTATCACCTTGTTCCCTGCACCTGAAGAAGTGTTTGCCAACCGGGTTGATCAACACGCCGAACATTTCGATCCGCTCTTCTCCATCGATCTCCAGGTATTGAATGCGAGATGGACAGGAAAATTGCATATGCTGGGATGGTTCCCGGGTAATACAAAAGAGGCTATGAATGCGTATACGGATGATGGTCTGATCAACGATCATACCGTTGCCTTCGATATCATCGATGGAAAATATTCCTTCCGCTCGGATCTGGGCACTTATTTCAGGATCACCGAAGATCATCAGCAATTCCGGCAGAAGGAAAAAGAAGCATTCCGGAATTTGCGTACATACTTCAGGAAAAATGGACACCCTGATCCCAATACCAATATGCTCTCCAGGATATTTGAGCAGGTGGGAGGAAAACCTGGATGGATACAAATGCAGGAAGTTGTGCATGATTCCAAAGGAAGGAAGATGAAGTTCATTTCACGAGCCTATTCCGGTTATTATGGATTGGGGATCGGGGATATGTATTTGTTTTATGGAAATGCAGAACAGGTGGCGGTGATATTGTTTCAGACAACATGAGTATGCATTAACGATAGTTCTAATATTATATGATTGGGAAGATGAAATACTCAGTGATAATTGCATGTTTATTTAAGCTTCCAGAGAATTACTAATTGTTTTTACCGAAATCTTACCGGCTGGCTGAACTACCTCCTAAATGTAAACCCTATTATTAAAGTCACAATATTATGATCCCGAAACAGCAATTGTTTACGTTATTATTTTCATTTTGCATCATAGTCACTGGGAAATCGGCATTTAGTCAAAAAGCACCTTGTAAAATTCTTCATTCACTGTTAACATATGAAGATGCAAGGAAAACCTTCCACTTAGATAAATACCGCGATGCTCCAATTATTTTTATTGATGTGAATGGATATTTTACAAACTGTAAATTGGATAGTGCCTATGGCAGAAATGTTGACATCACCACAGATTCATCATTCATGCAGATTTCCAATTGTTCAAATTTCATAATAAAAAGCGTTACAAAGAAAAGGAACAAGTATACTGTTGAAATTTATCATAGACATCGGGAAGCATACGGCTTTATCATATTCAGACAAAAGAAAGATGATTTTTTTATAACAGATTTTTCAATCGGGAATTTTTAAATCCCCTCAAATTTTACCAAAAATCTTTAAGAGTATTAATTCTTAGCTCATGACACGTCTTTTGATATTTTTTGCCTTATCCTTTGTTTCTATCTGTTTTTATTCTTGCAGCACAAAACAAACTCTCTTAATTAAAAATATTACAGAGAAATATGACACGCTTCCTGTCAAGATAAAAATAAATGACAGGATTATACTTAATGATAGTTTACACGAATCAAATGTAAGTTTGGATTATTACGAGAAGCAATTTCTTGTTAATGATGATAGTTTATGTGTCGAAGTTGAGCTGCCTACATTAAGGATAAGTAAGCTATCCTGTGCTAAAACAGCAAATGCAAATTTCATAATAGTAACTATTGATGAGTCCATTTCTCCACTTAAAGAAAGCTCTATCAGCAAAGATGCTACTTTGAATCAGAATAACATTGTCCTTAAACTTCCGAAAATTTCAATAGCCTTTCTAAAGGAGAAAGTAGATAAGGTTCAATAGAAGTAGACTGAGTTCAGCATAAGTAAACTTTTCAAATTCATAAATGGCATTGTAAGAAAATAGAGATAAGTTATTCGTGAACCCAATCACATGAATACAGGTAATAGTTTGGAGCTGTTTCAACAATGGTCTAAACGATCACCACTAAGCAATGCGTGATTTAAACCCTGCTGGAAAAATCGGGGCTCTTAAGATACCCCGATTTCCTATGTTTAAACAGATTATGCATGATCTTCAATTATGTTCCTGCGGTTATAGAAATCATTTCCTGATCAATGCAATACGGGGCGCTTCCTTGCCTTCATCGCTGCCGCTGCCGCCAGTAATATAACCACCCGTTGTTTCAAAAATGGTAGTTGGTGCGAAAAGGTTCTTTACAGTTTTTTCCCAGGCAATGGTTTGACCATCTGTTTTGAGTTTGCTCAAATGGAAATTCCTGATTGATCCCTCTGCTGATTCACTGACGAATATATACCCACCATCTGATGCAATGAGTGGTGTGCCAGAATTACAATTTTTGCCGATCAGATTCATTTCCCAGATCAATGGAACGCTTTCCTCACTTACTTTGGCTATGAACATGCCTGCATTCTTATTACCCATTACAATATAGCCGCCGTCATTCGGGATTATGGATACTGGCACATTGGATTCACCATTATCAATGGTTTTCTCCCATATGATCTTACGGTCGGCTGTGGCAATTTTCGCAATATATGTAATGGGATAGTTGCCAGGTTGAATACTACCGGTAATAAGGAAACCGCCGGGAGTTTCAACCAATGAAATGATCCTTTCTCCGGCATTTGCCTTGTCTATCTCTTTTTCCCATAGAATGCCTAAACCATCATCACTTAAACCGGCAATATACATATTAGAAGAACCGTAATCGTAATTCGTACTGCCGGCTACTACATAGCCTTTACTCGTAAGTTGAAAGGATGTGATGTCATAATTTTGGCGCCAGTTATACAGTTCGTATTGCCATTCCACTTTTTGTCCATCAGCAGTTAAGCGTGTCATTTGCATTGCATTGTATCCCCCGCTAGCTGCAATTCCAATTATGGTATAGCCTCCATAAGCAGCGATGATCCGTTTGCCAGTTCCGCCACCAATGGCTTTCGTCCATTGAATGGTGCTGCCATCTTCACTTAATTTATGAATATAGGTTCTGCCTGATCCGACTGTTGTAAGCACCACAAAACCACCGTCAATCGCTTTTATGATTGATTCCGGATGCTCCTCTGCATTGCTCTTGATGATTTTATTCCAGGCAACATGGCTTTTTTGTGTAACTGTGATGGATTGTTTTGAGGCAGTGCCCTCAGTTGATTCCAGTTGAAGATTGGCAACGCGATCGTATGGGTCCTGACTGGAAGTTGCAGACAGTTTTACTATCGCATCACCTTTTCCTTCAGGGGTATTAATGATGAGCCAGGATAGATCAGTCGGGCTGACAATCTTCCATGCCCGATCGGATCTTATCTGTAGTTCTTGTTCGCCACCTCCAACCGGAATCTCCAGATTATTTCCATTCACTTGCAATACAGGAGAGGCTGAATCGGATTTACGACAGGAATAAAGAAAACAAGAGGTAAGGCTCAGACTGAAAACTAAGATTTTTTTTCATTGGGAACGATTTAGGCTTGTATGCCAATTTGATTGGATTTCGTTCCACAAATAAATCCACTATTTAGCTGTTCTGAAACAAAGGATGGGTGAAGGGCGGATTCTTTGGCTTTAGTCAACCTAAACGGATCACAAACTCAAAGTTGTTAAGAGGAAGTCAAAGGAGTATGGGAGTAAAAAAACTCCCCGGCTCATAATAACCGGGGAGTTTGTATTAAGTTGGGATCGGATTCAATTATCCTTTCTTATTCTTCATCGTCGGTTTCACCTTAGATGGCTTTTTCTCTGGCGTAGCGCCGCTTTCCAGTGATGCCGCGATCTTTGCCGCTTCATACACATTGATCACACCGCCATTAACAGCCAGTTCGCTCATTGGCACCATCTCATCTGTTCCTGGCTTCCTTACTTTTTCAGCAGGCACCTGGGCAGATTTCTCGATAGCATATTTGAGTTGTTTGGGAGTGAGCTTGGGGAAATATGACTTCAGGAATGCAGCAGTACCAGCCACTACAGGAGAAGCCATAGATGTACCCTGTGCATCAC
>JAGIAB010000022.1 GCA_017745135.1 Flavisolibacter sp. | reverse complement strand
GGTTGGTTGGCAGCGATCCGGAGGTGCAGCAGCAGGTAAAACTTCTTTCAACCATCAAAGGCATCGGCTTTATCAGCGCTGTGGTGGTGCTCTCGGAAACAGATGGTTTTGCCTTGATAAAAAACAAAAAGCAGCTGGTGAGCTATAGCGGTTTAGATGTGAGAGAAAAAACCTCCGGCACTTCGGTCAAAGGAAAGACTTCTATCTCCAAAAAAGGCAACAAGAACATCCGCAAGGCCATGCACCTGCCGGCGCTTTGTGCCATTAAGCATGATGAGCGGATGCGGGCCGTCTTTATGCGCCTGGTGAGCAAACACGGACTGAAGATGAAAGCCGTTGTCGCAGTGCAGCGAAGGCTGCTGGAACTGGTTTATGTGATTTTTAAATCCGGCAAGCCCTATGATCCGGCCTACTTCAACAAACAAGTAGAGCAGTCATTCAAAGACTGCCCTACACAGGCTGGCATTATAGCCGCCTAAAACATAAAAATAGTTCAATTTTTCCTTGGTTAATAACACAGAATCTATTGAGCTTTTGTTGTGTCACTCACTTCTGCGTTCGGTAATTCTATTCGACGGCCCATCCCGACCTTCCCGGTGGGAAGGCCACCAACACACAGCCCTCGCTTACAAAACTTTTCTTATTAATTTCAATAATTCATTTATTCGTTGGTCGTAAATGTTCGGCTCCTACGGAGCCGCAATTCACTCGGCGGATTCTCTTTTCTACCAAGGTTTGGCTCCTAAGGAGCTATAAGAGAGCTACAACGTTATGGATATTCATTTCAGTAATAACACATCCACAATGGCGAATAGTATTACAGAACGATGCAGTGAGTGACACAATGGAAGTTGAAAGTAGTAATGAAGAGCACTACATAATCATCAATCTAATTTTAAAGAACTACTTAAATAAAACAACATTCTCTGACTTCTTACTTCGGACTTCTGACCTCTCCTTCAGAGCCTTAACCATAATTAACCATCTCCAACTTCTTTTAGCTTAAACTCCAATTACCAGCCACGGTCTGTAATACGTCACTTTAAAAAAGACAAAATAATTTATGAAAAGAATACTTACCGGTGCCCTTGCTTTAGTGTTGTTTGCTGGTGCAGCACAGGCACAAACAAAAAAAGACACAGCAAGCATACATCACAGACAAGGACGTGAAATGATGGCTCAGCAATTAAATCTTACTGCAGACCAGCAAGCAAAATTGAAGTCGATTCACGATGCCCAGCGCAAAGAAATGGAAGCGTTGAAAACTAAATCTCTTACCGCAGATCAATCAAGAGAACAAAGAAGAGCGTTGCATAAGAAATACCAGGAGCAAATGCAATCGGTGCTTACACCGGCTCAAAGAGACCAGATGAAAAAAATACAGGCGGAAAGAAAAGAAAAAGGCGGAAGAAAAGGCGAATGGAAAAAAGGTGGAAAGAAGGATATGACTAAGAGAGGTGGCGAATTTCAAAAAGAGTTGAATCTTACCCAGACACAAAAAGACCAGTTGTCAAAAATGAGAACAGATTCCAAAACTCAAAT
The DNA here is from genome assembly GCA_017745135.1 of Flavisolibacter sp. Classification (GTDB taxonomy): domain Bacteria; phylum Bacteroidota; class Bacteroidia; order Chitinophagales; family Chitinophagaceae; genus Flavisolibacter. The sequence goes on along the minus strand of JAGIAB010000022.1, from coordinate 16,455 downwards.
GCAATCCATCCGCAAGGATCAATCCTTAACCCAGGATCAGAAAAAAGAAAAGATCCAGTCCTTGATGAAAGATCAACAGGCAAAGTTCAAAAGCGTTTTAACAAAAGAACAAGTTGAAAAACTGGAATCGGCCAGGAAACAACACCAGGACCGAATTACCAAATAACCAGTCTTCATTCTATATAAATCGTCCCGCCCAGCGGGACTTTTTTATTTTTGCCGGATGAAGAAGAAAACTGGCTTTGAAAAATTCATGTCAAAGGAAAAGACCGGCGCAGCCAAAAAAGAATATTTCAGGCAGGAAAAGAAAAAAATAACCAAAGAGCGAAAAGAGTATTTTGAAAAGAAAAGAGCCGAAGCTGCACTGGCAAAGGGGGCTGCTGCTCCTAAAAATTTCCAGAGGCTAACCATTACAAAAAACGTTGAAGAAAAAATGCCTCTGAATAAATACATTGCTCATAGCGGTGTTTGTTCGCGAAGGGATGCCGTTGATGTCATCAAATCAGGGAAAGTAAAAATAAACGGCGAAGTGATTACTGAACCGGGATATAAAATTTCTGCCGGAGATACCGTTATCGTCAGCGGCAAAAAAATTACCCCGGTAAAAAACCTCGTTTATATTTTAATCAACAAACCCAAAGACTACATTACCACTACGGAAGACGAAAGAGGAAGAAAAACGGTTTTGGATTTGATTAAGAATGCAACAAAAGAAAAAGTATACCCGGTTGGACGATTAGACAGAAATACTTCCGGCGTTTTATTGTTGACCAATGATGGTGATCTTACTCAAAAACTCACACACCCAAGTAACGAAATCAAAAAAGTATATGCCGTTACGCTGGATAAGCCTTTGGCAAAAAATCATTTTGAAGAGATTTTGAAAGGCGTTCCTCTTGAAGATGGTATAGCCAATGTAGATTCCTTAGCCTACACGGATATCAAGGACAAAACACAAATAGGAATTGAAATTCACAGTGGCCGTAACCGTATTGTCCGCCGCATATTTGAACATTATGGTTACGATGTAAAAAACCTTGACAGGGTAATCTTCGCCGGACTAACAAAGAAAAATGTTGATAGAGGTAAATGGAGATTTTTATCAGAGAAGGAAGTACGTGATTTGAAATATTTTAAGAAAGGCAAGTAATTTAATTATTAATTATTGGATTATTGATTATTCAGAATGGCTCAAACTCAGTTGAAACCAATAATTAATTATCAGTAATCAATAATCTCTGAGAAACTATGATGAAGATTGAAGAGCACCTATTGCAAGAAGATGAAAATTTAGTAGCGATCAATAAGCCTTCAGGATTACTCACCATTCCTGACAGAGAAGGAAAAGAAATTTCGCTAAAGCAAATTCTGAAAATTAAATACGGCGACATTTTCACGGTTCACCGATTGGACAGGGATACAAGTGGCATTGTAGTTTTTGCTAAAAACGAAGAAGCACACAAGCAACTTTCCCACCTATTCGAGGCAAGAGAAACGATCAAGATTTACAACGGCTTTGTATTAGGATCACCTTTTCAAAAATCAGGAACAATCAACGAACCCATAGCTGAACACCCTGTAAAAAAAGGCTTGATGACTGTTTATAAAAAAGGAAAGGAAAGCATTACCGAATACGAAGAGCTTGAGAATTTTAAATTGTATTCATGGATGCAGTTCCACATTCTTACAGGTCGTACGCATCAGATACGTGTTCATATGAAACATCTTGGCCATCCTATCGTTTGCGATGATTTGTATGGAGATGCCAAACCCGTTTTTATTTCATCTATTAAAAGAAAAAAATTCAACCTTTCGAAAGATGAAGAAGAAGAGCGACCTATTCTTTCAAGACTTGCTTTGCATGCGTCTAAACTAAAGTTCGACCTTGATAGTAAAACCTATGAACTGGAAGCAGAACTTCCGAAAGATTTAAGAGCCTTGCTGCAACAACTTCGTAAAAACAAATAAGTCCTGCACATGCAGGACCTTATTGTTAAAGTACAAGAAAAAACTTCGTTAGAATTTGTCCATAAATCCAACTGCAACAGTATTGTTACTGAATTCATCGATCAAAATAAACGCTCCATTCCTCGGATTGTCTTTATAGAGATCGGCAAAAATGGGCTTCGCTGTTTTAATGCCTACTCTTCCTATATCATTCAATTTAAATTGAGAAACATCATTGGTTTCTTCCATGGTATGAATATCAAGCTTGCTTTGCAAACCGGTGATCTTCGCCTTTACAACATTTACTCCATGTTGAAGTAAAAAGCTTTTGCTTGTAGTCAACGCTTGCTCATCCATCCATGAAATAGTGGCTACAAATGCATTGGTTTGCGTTGGTGCTGCATCGGCAGGAACAATCATATTTCCACGACTGATGTCAACATCGTCCTGCAGTTCAACCGTTATACTTTCTTCAGATCTTGCTGAATCAACTTCTTTTTGTGCATGATAGATCTTGGTGATCTTACTCGTTCTTGAAGAGGGAAGCACCAAAACTTCCTGCCCAACGTGCAATTGACCGCTTGACAGCTTTCCGGCATAGCCTCTGAAATCGTGATGCTGATCAGAATGCGGACGAATTACAAATTGAACGGGCAGTCTTGCCGGCAAGGCATCTTCTTTTTTATGAACCGGCAGTTCCTCTAAATATTCAAGCAAAGTGGGCCCGCTGTACCAATTCATTTTTGTGGAAGGCTGAACAACATTATCACCATATTTTGCAGCAATGGGAACGAAGTCAAGGTCGCCTTCATAACCCATCTTCTTTGCAATCTCTTCTACATCTGCCTTTATTTTATTGAAAACTGTTTCATCAAATCCTACCAAATCCATTTTGTTGATGCACACAAAAACAGTTTCAATCTTTAACAGGTTAGAGATGAACAAATGTCTTTTGGTTTGCTCAATCACACCATTTCTTGCATCAATTAAAACAATGGAAGCTTCAGCATTGGAGGCACCGGTGATCATGTTCCTGGTGTACTCCACATGGCCAGGCGTATCAGCAATGATGTATTTTCTTTTGTCGGTAGAAAAATAAATATGCGCTACATCAATGGTAATGCCTTGTTCTCTTTCGGCAATCAAACCATCTGTTAATAAAGAAAGATCGACGAAATCCAAACCTTTTCTTTTGCTCGATGCCTCAACAGCTTCAAGTTTATCTTTTGTAATGGATTTGGTATCGTAAAGAAGTCTTCCTATAAGAGTACTCTTTCCGTCATCAACACTACCTGCAGTAGCAATTCGTAAAATATCCATGATTATTTTTTATTCGGTTAGAAAACACTTTTAATGAACATGCGCACACACCAGATCATCACCATAATTCCCACCAGTATCATCATTGTTTTTCTGGGCAATTTGCCGGCAAATCGTGCAGCAATAGGTGCAGCAATGCTTCCTCCTATCAACAAACCCAATACCACATTCCAGTGACTAACGCCAACTGTAATAAAGAAAGTGAATGCACTGGACAAAGTAACGAAGAACTCAGTAAGACTTACGGATCCAACTGTATATCTTGGTGATCTTCCTTTAGAAATCAGGCTGCTGGTAACAATGGGTCCCCATCCACCGCCTCCGAAAGAATCAAAGAAACCACCGAGGCCTGCCAACCAACCAAGACGTTTTATCTTTTTTGTTTTTGGCTGTCCCTGGAAGGCTTTGATCAAAATTTTCAAGCCCAAAAATCCGGCATACAAGGCGATGGCAGGCATCAGGTAATTACCATATTTTTCTCCAAGAAACACCAACATCAATGCCCCCAACACCGCACCGACAACACCAGGAATAACCAGATGCTTAAATAATTTTTTGTTCACGTTCCCAAACTTATAATGGCTGTATCCTGAAACACCGGTAGTAAAAATTTCAGAAGTGTGAATGGCTGCACTTACCGCAACGGGGCTCACGCCAAAAGACATTAAGCAGGTTGCAGAAGTAACACCGTATCCCATACTTAACACACCATCTACCATTTGAGCTAAAAATCCTGCGACCACAAAGAATAAAAATTTGTAATCGAAGAAAGGCTTTATATCCCGCCAGGTTTCACTCCATGGAGGCAGCGGCAAATAAGAAATAATAATGTAGCCAACTACCATCAACACAAAACCCCAAATCAGTTTGGTAGCAAGGTTCTTCCAGGGTTTGTCTGTGTTTCGTTGAAACCATTGGCTATTGAGCGTATGCTCCACTTCTTCTTTTCCTGCAATTGCAAAATCACTGATTTGCGAATTGGCCGGCAGAAAAACTAATACGTTGTGTTGTTTTGCTTCTGCCTGTATTTTCTCATCTAAAACTTTATTGTCAGTAGCTACGATGATCATGTTGAATTTTGAAAGATCACCTGGTTCATAGCCTTTTTCCACCAGTTTAACAGAGTGATGTCTTTCTGCTACCCGCTTGACGGAAGCATCAATTTCTTCGGCAACAACAGTTATCGAAAACTTATGTGAGTAACCTAACAACTGGGTAATAGAATCGAAAGCTTTTGTACCCCCGCCTACTACCAGCCACTTCACTTCGTGTGTATTAATTTTTAAAGGCAGTAACACTTTTTTCGATAACACCATCGTGTCCTTCATAATTAGCTTTTTTTCTTTCTTAAGTCAAAATTTTGAAAATAAGATATCCTCGCTGCATCAATTGAACGATAGCGGTTGCCCGCCGGTAATTGCTGAAATAAATTCATGTAGCCAAATTGTAAATTGTCTGTTTCGTTTGTATGCCAGGCAAATCCTGCAAAGAAACGATTCTGATCAAAATAGTTGTAGGTGATCTGCCTGCCAAAGTTAACATGCACTTCGTCATTCAGAATAAATGACACAGCTCCTTTTTTAATCTCGCGGCTTAGTGGCACCTGCCATAGAATGTTATATCGAAGACGGAAATTAAAATTGTAACCTTCGGCAAGTGTAAAATCATCCAAAATTTTTCTTCGGTACCTTTCTTCCAAGCGGAACCATTGCATGGTACGGTTTCTTCCATATTTCGTATGCCACTGAATTTGTTGCCATGGCCGGTGTTCCTGCTGCGTCACTTTTGTATGACCGTCTACAGGATAAATTCTTACAAAAGCATAACCTGCTGAAAGCTTGGTAACATCGTTTACATAATACGTAAGTGCGGGGCGAATGATCAATTGCGACCGATCATTGACAAAATCATCTTTTGTCCTGAAATGCACATCAAACCAGGCGCCCCACTTATTACTAAACCTTGTTTGATTGAAATAAGCTGTCCATACCTGCTGAAGCTTTTGCGTTTGTTTTTGCGCAAAGATTTCTTTGGCTCCCATCATCAGTAAAATGCTTAATCCAATTCCGGTTCTCATTTTTTGTTTCTATTTTTTTAAAATTCCATCTACAGTTATAGCTGCGTAGTATAAACCACCAATGGTTGGACCACCGGCGTATTGTATGTAACGTTTATTGAAAATATCAGCTCCTCCGAGTTTCAATTGAGAATTCAGTTTCGGAAAACGGAAGGTTACCTGCGCATCAATGGTATTGTAGGATGGAACGGTTCCTGTTACCAATGGACTCTCCCACAAAAATGCCTGCTGCCATCTCCACACCACATTAAAACCAATGTTCTTTACAATCTCCCGGTTACCGAATGAAAGATTGGTTGTCCATTGAGGTGTATTGAAACCAGTTACAAAAATATCGTTGGTTTTATTTGTTTTCATCTTGTTGTAATTGATATTCCCGGACAGGATGAATTTTTTATAAAAATTGTAAGTAAGGCCTAAGGCAGAACCATAGTTATAATAAACGTTTTTAGCATTGGTGTAAACACGATAGCGGTCCTGTCCTTTGCTGGCAGCAGTTGCAGGCGAAGTAGATGTAGCCGGCTTGGCAGCTTGCGGATCACGGTTTCTATCCAACATCGCTAGTACTGCGGCATCAGAACCTATGGTTTCACCTGTTGGAACAAATACCTGTACCTGCCCGAGAAAACCATCGTAAGCATTTCTGTAAGCATCGATGTCGATTACCAATTTGCTATTGGCGATTACACTCTTGTACCCGGCCTCGAAAGAAGTAATTTTTTCAGGACGGGCTTTTGGAAGATTAGCCCATTGCAAAAGATTCCGGTTTGCCAGAGCAGCAGAATCAGAGTTACCGGCAGCACTAACTACTGCATTGAAATTGATTACAGAAGCCTGTGTGTAACTGTTATCCAAATAACCCAAACCATCATTGATGTAAGACAAACTACCCACACGTTTTACTCTTCCGTTGTTTACATAAGACAAAGCTTCAAACAAAGCGGGAAAACGATATCCTTGCTGGAAAGTGACACGGAAGTTGTGCGTTTTTTTCAAAGTATATACTGCAGCTAAACGGGGAGTAAATTTTGGCTCAAATTCAGGATTATAGTCCCAACGCAACGAACCAAACAATTTCAGTTTATCATCAAAAACTGTTTTCGTTACCTGGGTAAACGCTCCGAACTTTTTATAATAAACGTTATCGCCAAAGCTTCCATTTTTCAATGGAGTGTTACGTTCTGTAATGGAACGAGCGAAGTCCACGAAATTATTTCCATCAGGAATCACTTCGTAAATTCTTGCATCGCCACCAAGTAACAAATCAAACACTCTTATTTTTTTAGAAAGATCCCACTGTGCTTCGGTATGATATAAACGGCTCTTTTGAATCAAAGCAGCACCGCCGGTTATTGGAGCATCCGGAATAGTACCTGATCTGATATCCCAGTTATTGATATTCCTGATCACATTTTTTAAAGAATCGAAACGTGCAGTGCCGGGTAAAGCACGGCTGGCGTCGGCCTGCTGGCGTGCATATTGAGTAGCGGCTGCAAGGTTAGCGGAAGTTAATGCACCGCCATTTGCTGCAGCATAAGCATTCAATGCATTTTTGTACTTTGTACCCCATGAACTGTTAGAACCTCCGCTGTATAAATCCATATTGTCGGCAAGCGGTTTTACATTGTATGAATCACCGGTATTTTCAACTGACACATAACTGCGGATAGCAAAGTTTTCTCCTTTCAATTCAAGATGATGATTCTGTACTAAAACATTATCCAGTTTGATTATGTTACCTCTCTGAAACACGCCGTCCATTTTGCCTACACGATAAGTATAAGAAAGTTCAATTTTTTCGTTAAGGCGGTAAGCCAATGCTCCGTCAAACTTTAAATTATCTACATTAGGATCCACCAGTTCATTTTCCCAATAACCAGTACGAGCCACACGAAGTGTTTGGTTGGCTTTTCCATCAATGGTCAATCCATCAAGAGAGACCACATTACTTCCGGCAAGAGCATCATCACCATATTTGTTCCATCCGTCAAAAGCTGCATTAGCGTTATTCAATGCAGGGTAGTTTGGATTGGCACTTTTTAAATTATTGGGGTTTTGATCATAGCGGGTGTTGGAGATCCAGTCAGTGCCCTTCATGTAACCAAGGTTCACTTTAAAAGCAAACTTGTTTTTAAAAGCTTTGGCATATCGAATGGATGTTTCAGTTAAAAGTGAAAGATCATGATCGATTCCATCAACATGGTTGATGCCTGTTTTTTGATAAAAACTTAATCCCTGGTTTGTGAAAGGATTTTTTGTGATGAGGTTAGCCATTCCGTTGATGGCATTCATTCCGTATAACGCTGATGCTGCACCGGGAGTGATTTCCACACTTTGAATATCCAGCTCAGTTGGACCGATAGCATTACCCAAGGGAACACCAAGCGTAGCAGCCTGCATATCCACTCCATCCACCAATTGCATAAAGCGGAAATTGTTTGGAATATTAAAGCCTCTCGTATTGGGAACCTTAAAAGTCAAACTGGATGTTGTCATCTGCACGCCTTTTACATTTTCCAATGCATCGTAAAAGCTGGGCGCAGGTGATTCTCTAATAGAGCGGATGTCTAATTTTTCAATTGCTACCGGCGATTTCAAAATACTCTCAGGAACACGTGAAGCCGTAACTACTACTGCATTACCTAGTACAGTTTGAGTAGCCAATGCCACCTGGACTTTTGAGCCCAGGCTGGTTATTTCCACTTCGTGCGGAGTAAATCCTATGGAAGTAAACAATAAAGTAAACGGAAGCTTTTGTTTTGTTCTCAAGGTGAAAGCACCTTCATTAGAAGTTACGGTACCGGTAACCGTACCTTTAATATTGATGGCCACTCCCGGCAATGGCTCCTGTTTATCCTGGCTGGTAACCACGCCAGAAATTTCAATCACATCCTGTGCGAAGGTTGTTTGTGAAAGTATCAGAAAAGCAAACAAGCCAAATGCTGTGCTCACTTTTTTCCTGATGCTTAATTTAAGCTTTGATTCTACTGCCTTTCTCATATTGTTGGTTTATTTTTTTATTTTTTGGTTTTATTAGTCTACCTTTTTAGTAGGGTATTGGTACAAAAAAAATTAGCCTCGGTTCTTACATAGTTCTATCGGTTAGAAATAACCGACATTCTTTCTTTTCTCCATTGCTGCTTCAGAACGCTTGTCATCAATACGGGCACCGCGTTCAGAGATAACGGCTTCTTTGATTTCTTCAATGATGGTATCGATATTCGATGCATCTGAAAGAACAGCAGCCGTACAGGTCATATCACCAACGGTTCTAAAACGTACCGTTGCTTCAAATGGAATTTCATCTTCGGTTGTATTCAGAAATGGTGAAGCCGGCCAGTACAATCCATCACGTTCAATAATTTGTCTTTTATGTGAAAAATAAATTGAGGGCAATGCCAGGTTCTCTTCTTTGATGTAATTCCACACATCCAGTTCTGTCCAGTTGGAAATCGGGAACACACGAACGTTTTCACCCACATTTATTTTTCCGTTGAGCATATCAAACAATTCCGGTCTTTGTTTTTTAGCATCCCATTGTCCGAAATCATCGCGTACAGAAAACATCCTTTCCTTTGCTCTTGCTTTTTCTTCATCACGACGGGCACCACCAATGCAAGCATCCAATTTCAATTCTTCAATGGCATCCAGTAATGTTACCGTTTGCAAAATATTACGGCTTGCATATTTACCGGTTTCCTCTTTGGCCCTTCCCTGGTTGATTGAATCCTGCACATAGCGAACAATGAGACGAATGCCGGTTTCCTGCGCTAACCAATCTCTGAATTCAATCGTTTCTTCAAAATTGTGTCCCGTGTCAATATGCATCATCGGGAAGGGAACCTTTGCAGGAAAGAAAGCCTTTCTTGCCAAATGCACCAACACAATGGAATCCTTTCCGCCTGAAAACAGCAATGCAGGTCGTTCAAACTGCGCTGCCACTTCTCTCATTATATAAATTGCTTCGTCTTCTAAAGCTCTTGGGAAAACACTTTTACTCATAATCTTATTTTACTAAATGCAATCCGCATTCTTTATGTGAAACTTCCCACCACCATCTTCCGGCACGTGGGTCTTCGCCTGGTTCGATCGCTCTTGTACAAGGTGCGCAGCCAATGCTCACAAAACCCTTGTCGTGAAGCGGATTGTAAGGCACCGAAAATTTGTTGATGTAGTTTATAATATCATCAAATGACCAATGCAATAAAGGATTGATCTTGTAGATCTTTTTATCCTCTAACCATTCAACCACCGGAATATGGCTGCGATGTTCCGTTTGAGAAGCCCTCAAACCTGTGATCCAAACAGAAGCATCTTTCAACGCCCTGTTCAGGGGTTCCACTTTGCGAATGCCGCAGCAGGTTTGGCGGTTTTCAACCGAATCATAAAACAAATTCACTCCGTGCCCACTCACCATTTTCTCAACAGCGTCGGCCTGGGGAAAGTAAATATCAATGTTTATCTTATACCTGGCTCTTGTCTTCTCTATGGTTTCATACACCTCGTTAAAAAGACGGCCCGTATCAATGGTAAAAATGTCTACAGGAATTTTATTTCTTGCAATGATATCAGTAAGAACCTGATCCTCTTGTCCAACGGATGTAGAGAACTTCACGCGGCCGGGAAACAAATCTGTTGTTTGCTTCAACGCTTCCTCAACCGGGTATTTTTCAAAAATTTCCTGTAGTTGCTCTAACTGATCCATCATTTTGTTTTGAATGTACGATTCCCCTATAGAGAAATCTCTATCCACATAGCAAACAATAGTGTAGGAATTCCTGATTATTGTTCGTCAGGAACGGGAGTGTAACGTAAATAAGGTTTTACCACCCTTACACCCTTTGGAAATTTTTTGACAGCATCTTCAGTGGAAACAGCCGGAACCACAATTGCATCTTCGCCTTGTTTCCAGTCGGCAGGTGTTGCCAGACTATGCTTCGAAGTCAATTGCAATGAATCAACTACGCGAAGCACTTCAAAAAAGTTTCTTCCTGTGGATGCAGGATAGGTGATCATCAATTTTACAGTCTTGTCGGGAGCGATCACAAATAAAGAACGTACAGTGGCTGTAGCCGATGCATTTGGATGAATCATATCATACAAAGTAGCGACTTCCCTGTTTTCATCAGCAATGATCGGAAAATCAACAGTACAGTTTTGAGTTTCATTGATGTCATTTCTCCAGCCAAAGTGTTTGTCCAAAGGATCCACACTTACAGCCAATACTTTTACATTACGCTTGGCAAACTCTTCTTTTAAAAGAGCGGTTCTTCCCAGTTCGGTTGTACACACAGGAGTATAATCAGCAGGGTGTGAAAACAGGATACCCCAGCTATTACCGAGGAATTCATAAAAATCTATCTCTCCTTCCGTGGTTTGCGCTTTAAAGTTCGGCGCAACGTCACCAAGTCGTAAAGCCATAATGTAAAGTTTAAAGATTGAATAATTGAGTGAAATTAGGGCAAAGATAATATCCTACCAAATCAGTAGGGTATCTTATTTTACATTTTATAACGTTTCCTTACCAGATGCCAGGTCGTTCAAGGTACGATTTTCCAAAATATTCAATGTAGCATCCCTTACGCCTTCCATCATATCGTGCAAGCCGCAGTTTTTTTCATCGCAATTCTGGCAATGCTCATAAAAATATAAACTGACACAGGGCAACATGGAGATAGGACCATTTACAATACGAACAACAGCCGCAATAGAGGTTTTTGATGGATGCTGCTTGATATAGTAGCCTCCGCCTTTCCCTTTTTTGCTTTCGAGTATCCCGGCCCTTTTCAATTCCAGAAGAATATTTTCCAGGAATTTTAATGGAATCTTTTTCTTTTTGGCAATATCCGAAATCAATACGGGCCCCTGCTCGTACTTATCAACCAAATAGGTCAATGCCCTGAATGCATATTGCGCTTTGTTCGAAAGCATTATTCGGATTCTGATTTAATAGTGATAGTATAATCGATCTTTGAGTTTTTACTTAGCATTGCCGATACGCCACAATATTTATCCAGCGAAAGATCGATTGCTTTTTTTACTTTTTGGCTGTTTTCTTCAGCCGTTGTGATAATATAATTTATATGAATGTCTTTAAACACTTTAGGAGGTTCAGTGGTTTGTTCGGTTTGCACTTCAATCTTTAAATCGGCAAAGGGCACCCGCATTTTTTCAAGGATCTCAACCACGTCAATTCCAGAGCAAGCGGCCAGCCCACTCAATAATAAAGCTTTAGGGTTAAAGCCTTCGCTTCCGTCAATTTCTATTTTGGCGCCGTCCTTAAACGAATCAAAGGCCTTGCCTGTTTTCCAGATCGTGGTTGTTTTCATGAAAATGAATTAATAAGCAAGAGGCAAATATAAATTTTGGAACGTTATTTTTTTGTGATGTTTGTTATGTACCGATCTGCAGCACTACTATTGAGCTTCTCTTGCGTCGTCTCGCCTCAGGCGAGATTCATCGTCCGGTAATTCTTATCATCCCTTTCGACGCTCACTATTTCTATCACTCCTTCATTTATCCGAGGATCGTAACCAGGCGGCTCCTACGGAGCCTCAATTCAAACGTGATCTTTTTTCTATAAACACTTTGCTCCTACGGAGCTTTTAAAGAGCAATATTTTTTCCTTCATTTGTCCCTCTCCTACGGAGCCGTGCTTCTCATACCATTTCCTTCTACCAAGGTTTGGCTCCTCTGTAGCCTTTCTTTGTGCAATCGTTCATTCCAGTGTCGCTCTTACGAAGCTCAAAGAACAGCAATCAATCTTTTACTACCATTTCGCTCTGTCGGAGCTAAACATTCAATTCACACAACAATCATTAACCACAAACGATAAACTATTCCTGCAAATCCTTCAAACTATGCTTCTCATTCTGCAATGCATTATCCAATGTCCAGTCAACTCTTTGTTTAAAGGGATGTTGTCTTACCGGGCAATCTTTTTTTATACAGATATGACACTGGGAATACAAGCAGCCATCGCTATGAACAAACAATTCCAAGGTTTCTCCAAAATTTGTACGGATCAATTTTGAAAGTTCATCGATCTCAAAATGCGCCTGGTTAATATTTAAATACCAGGGTACTGTCAGGTGACAATCCACATGTAACACATTTCCGTACTTAATCACACGAAGATTGTGAATATCGATCCAGTTTTCCTTCCTGTTCTTTTCTGTAACGTCCACCATCTTTTCCAGCAATTCCATATCGGCTTCATCCATAATTCCTGCCAACGATGTTCTCACAATTTTATAACCGGTATAAATGATGAAACATCCAAAACCAATAGCTACTACTCCATCAATCCATACTTTATGTGTAATTGAAATCAATATCAGTCCGGCAATAATTGCTGCAGTTGAATAGGTATCGGTTTGCAAATGCTTCCCACTTGCCTGCAAAGCCAGCGAATTATTTTTTCTTCCCTGCTTTAACGCAATAGCGCCTAATACCCAATTAATAATGGCAGTACTTCCAACCAGGTAAATCCCAAGATCCAGTTTGTGTATCTCTATGGGATAAATCAGGTTTTTTACAGCGCTATAAATAATGAGAACACCTGCTGATAAAACCAGGGTGCCTTCTACTGCCGCTGAAACAAACTCCGCTTTTCCATGACCGTAAGGATGGTCAATATCCTTGGGTTTTGCAGCAACATATAAACTATACAATCCAATAAAGCCTGCAATTACATTTACTATGCTTTCAAGCGCATCGGTAAGAATAGAAACGGAATGAGTAAGATAATACGCTGTAAATTTTGCAATCAATAATATTGATGAAGCAATCGCAATCCACCGTTGAAGCCCTAGATTACTTCTGCTTTCATTTTTTACATCAGAAGCCACATCCGAAATTTGGCGCAAGATAAGAAAGGTGAATCGTCAATGGTGAATTGTGAATTAGAGAGCCATTAAGTTAGAAAGAAGCATGAGAGTTGGCAGTTTTCAGTTGGCAATGGAATCCCTACATAAGAAAAGTTATCAAAACAACATTTCATAAAAGAATTATTCGCTACAAGATATCGATGTAAAGCAACTGAATACAGGAGTGCTCAACTGCCAACTGCAGACTGCAAACTCTTGATTAATGAAAGACTGCCGAATTCACCATTCACGTCTCACGTTAAAGATTGGTAACGGTCCTGGATAAAATCCCAGTTCACTACCTTCCACCAGTTGGCAATGTAATCGGGCCTTTTATTTTGATAGCGCAGGTAATAAGCATGTTCCCACACATCTAAACCAAGTAAGGGAAAACCTTTTATTTCGGCAACATCCATAAGCGGATTATCCTGGTTAGCTGTAGAACCAATTCTTAATTTTTTGTCTCCATCAACAATCAACCATGCCCAGCCACTGCCAAAACGGTTTTTGCCGGCATCAGAGAATTGTGTTTTAAAAGTATCAATTGAACCAAAGCTTTCATCAATAGCGGCAGCTAATTTTCCGGATGGCTTTTGATCATTTTTTGGCGACATCGATTTCCAGAACAATTCATGATTGTAATGACCGCCGCCATTGTTGCGCATGGCTGTTGAGTATTTTGAAATTCTTCTCAACACCTCTTCCAGCGGTTTCGTCATGTCAACATTTTCATTTTTTGCAGCCGCCTGTAAATTGGTTGCATAACCTGCAGCATGCTTGGTGTAATGAATTTCCATGGTAGTGGCATCGATGGCTTCATTCAATGCATTATAGGAGTAAGGCAACGGTGTTTGCTGAAAGCCTGTGTTTGTTTTACCTGTTAAAACCTTTGCTGAAGAACAGGACGATAAAACTGTTGAACCAACATAAAGTCCCAATCCTGCTTTACCACTTCTGAGGATGAAATCTCTTCTGGATGATAAGGATGCCATAGATTTTTTTTCAAATTTACTAAATCATTAACGTCGGAATCCTTTTAAAAAAGACTTGAATTTTCTTGCAGACCGAAAGTAGAATTCTTTATTAAACAATTGAGAATCCCGCATTGCTTTATAGGTAAGAAATAACCCTATTGGCAATAATACAAATGTAGAAAGCCACATGCCGGCAAAAGGAGATAACGATCCTTCTCTTGCCGCTTTTTCTCCACTGGTACTACTGAAGTAAAACACCATAAAGAATACAATAGCGAAGATCAAAGGACTTCCCAAACCGCCTTTTCTAATAATCGATCCCAGGGGAGCACCAACAAGAAATAATACCAAACAGGAAAATGAGAGCATTAATTTTTTATGCCATTCCACCTCATAACTCCACAGCGATTTTTTTTCAGGAATTTCCTGGTCGGTTAAAATTTGGGCTTGTACAGTAGCATTGTTTAGTTTACCTAAGACCTTCTCCCTTACAGTGGTGCGAATACTATCGGGAATCAACTCAGCAAAGCTTTTTGCTTTGATATCCTGGGGTTGCTTTGTTTCCCAGGCACTATCCATAAATCTTCTAAAATCATAGACCCCAAATACCTGGGCCTTCACCCTGCTGCCAATAATGTTTTTGTCCTTCCTCATAGAGTCAATGGCAACCGACAGTTGGCGCATGCTGAGCATACGGGCATTATTTTTATTGATGCTATCTGCAGTTCGTTGTTGCAATCCAAGGGAACTGATGTCAAACATCCTTGTGTACTCTTTAAATCCAAGCCGGATATATTCAGTGTTTGGAGGATTGCCTCTTTCTTCATAGCGCCACCCGTTGAACAAAACAAACTCAATGAATCTGCTGTTCTCTGTAGCCCTCATCACGCCATCCGAAGCAATAATAAAATTATCATGCGAAGTACCGGATTGCTCGTAGATGATGACATCCTTAATAATGCTATCCTTTTCTTTTTTTCCTATCTTGATAGCAAAGCCAGGAATTCTGTCGTAAAAAACCCCCTCTTTTAAATCGAAGGAAGGATTGGCTCTTACGATATCGTATAAAAGCGTTCTTGATTTTAAAGTAGCAACAGGAATGATATTGTTTGAAAAAGCAAAAGCAACTCCGCTAATCAAAATACTCACAAACAATAACGGCCGCATAAACCGAAGCATTGAAATACCTGCAGACTTTATAGCTACCAGTTCATAACTTTCGCCCAGATTCCCAAAGGTCATGATGGAAGAAAGCAAGATGGCAAGTGGTAAAGCAAGCGGCACCAATACTGCGCTTTGATACCAAATGAATTCAAACAAAACACTTGTGCTGATTCCTTTCCCTACAAAATCATCTACCCAGAGCCAGAAGAATTGCATTAACAAAACCAGCACGGTAATAAAAAAAGTAGCGATGAAAGGACCAACGAAAGCTTTAATAACCAGTATGTCTAATTTTTTTAGCACCGATGCCTTTAATAATTTTAAGTTATGGAAGTTTCAAAAATACATCTTTCATCCACTGAGATAGAATTGATGCAAAATGCAGAGGTCATTTTAACGAAGAATAGGGTTTTGGAAAAGATGAGAACATTGCTTGCAGAAGTACAGGATAAACAAACAGAGTTTGCAGGGAAAAATAATTTGAACAGCGGAATTTTCAACGTTTCAGCTAAAATATCCAAAGGCGAAAATTATTTAGGCCTACCCTACCTGATCCTCGATTATCCACGGCAATCGTCAGAAAATAATTTCTTTTTCATCAGAACAATGTTTTGGTGGGGAAGGTTTTTTAGTTGCACGTTACATCTTGCCAACAGTTCGAAAGAAATTTTTAAGGAAAGAATTATTGAATCTTATCCCCGGCTAAAAAACTTTTACATATCCGTCAGCGACGATCAATGGGCACATCATTTAGAGGAAACGCACTATCAGAAAATAGATTCGATGTCAGAAAAGCAATTTCGGGAAGCCTGCGAACATTTCGACCATATTAAAATCGCGGGCAGGCATTCCTTAACGGAATGGGAAATTGCGCCTGTTAAATTATTGGAGAACTGGAAATTGTTTTTATCCGTATGCGGATTAATTTCCTAAGCGATGAAAAAGGTCTTTCACCTGGTGATCCCACAGCATGCTTTGATCTTTGATCTCTTTTTTTTCTGCAAAATCTTTAATTACCAAAATGGTTTGATTGGTGACTTCTGATTTCTCAATAGCAAATTCAAAGAATTCATCTTTTGGGGCATGACTCCAGTGAAAGCGGATG
>JAGIAB010000229.1 GCA_017745135.1 Flavisolibacter sp. | reverse complement strand
CCTGTAGTTTGCCTGCGTACAAAAGAGTGTCCTGTTTCTGGTCTTCCATCAGCACGCCTTCAAGGTCCATGCGGTTGAAGTTGAACAGGTTCAGTTTTACATGTTTTATGGAGATTTTTGTTTGCAGATCCCTGGAGAGCCGCTTGGTAACCTGGCCGGCAAGCCAGTTCTGTCCCATTTCAGTTTGGAGAAACCCGTAAAGCAAAAAGACCAGCAGTACAATGCCAAGTACAATACGGGACGATATTTTCCAAAACTTACTCAGTGTGAATGGTTTTTGTAAAAATAGTTAAACATCAGGGCTCACAAATTAGTAAACGTAAAACCGGCTTGAAAAATTTGTGAAAGGTGAAGGATGGTTTGAGTTTAATTGAAAAAACAGAGGAAGGTGTTAAGGTTTGGTTGAAAATCCGGTTAGAAAAATACCTGGAATTGTATGCTTAAAGACTTGGCTAAAGAAAATAATAGGCTGGTGTTTTGCTTGTTGGGTCATTGCAGGAAAGAGGGTGCAAAGTGATAACCAGTCTTGCTATTTCATATTATTTAATGGAGTGAATAATCGGATGCAACAAGAGCCGAAAATTTCAGTTCAAAAAGTAATGATGGTAAAAAAACGTACTCTTATTATAAAAAGAGCTTTCATTAAGTCGTCGGTACTTAATGAAAGCTTTAAAACGTTATTTAACCCTCTGGCAGCTACGTTCAATTTGCGGTTACCGTTGCATACACTACTACATCATTAAAATCATGGTCACATTCCTGTTTGGTGCGATCAACGTCTTCAAAGCCAATAAGCACTTTACGATTATTGCCACTGCTGTAATCGATCAGCACCGCATGCTTTTTTAGTGCGGGATTGGTTTCAGGATTTAAGACGTCGTTGCTGCAAAAATGAACAGCAGCATTGTTCAGGGTTTTAGTCGCATCGTTCCAGGCATCTTGCATCAATACGAAGCCAATGGATGTACCAGCATTAAAAGATCCAATTTTTACTTTGTCGCCAGCCCACAAAGGCGAAAGGTGTCCTGCATTAGGAAATACATAGGTGATCTTTTGAATGTCCTTAGCAGATGCAGGAGGAGAATTAGTTGGATAAGTGTAAAAAGCAAATGCATCGGCAAGATTGGCTCCCTGCGAAACAAAAGTGATGTAAATATCTGACGACTGCGTCAGGGCAATATCAGCGATCGCTTTTGTTGAAAGCAGTTCCGGATGCGTTTTACGAAGGTCCGATGCTTCAGGAATCGTGATTTTAATAAAGTTGATCATATCAGTTGAAATCGTGTCTCTTTTCTGCAGATAGTGGGGCTTCGATGTATTATCATACGTGCCTAGGAACTCATAAACAGTGCTTGAAAATTGTACAGGTTTTGTAGCGGGTTGTTCTTTGTTGCAAGCGGTTAGCAGTAAAAACAACACAGGGTAGAACTTCTTCATAAAGGGTGTTTATCTGCATTCTTTCAATTTTTGCGCCGCGTGATAATTCTTTATTGCTGTAAGAAAATTTGTACTAAATCCCAACTATTCTTTTCCGCCACAAAAAAATTGAGGCAAATATTTCACAACGTTTATAGACCCTGCCTTCATAGGCCAGATCGATCAGGAAATTCATGCACCTGTATACCTTCATGGCAAAGGATTTGTTAATGGCTCCAGATAATTAGTGGAATGCTGAGGGCTGTTTGTTCAAGGCCTCCTCATAATTCTGGTTTGCTTTATTCGGGATTTGTACTTTGTCAAGTCTTTCAGTTGTCTGTTTCAGATCTAAATTTCGACCCTAACAAGGCATCAAATTTATTCAAACTAGTTTTTAATTGGTTTTGTATGTGCTAATAAGGGATTACGCCCAAACAGCCACCCAACAGAAACTCCAAGAATTCGATGAAAAATTTTCGGCCCGCCATCATGGTTGTTCATGCTGCCAAAGCCACGCTGGTAAAAAGCGAATGCCATTAGGCCTTTGCCGGTTTCGTATCCAAAATGAAGATTAGCTTGTGCAGTAAAGTGGCCATATTCAGTAAAATCAAATCTCATGCGGCGATAAACACGTCCTCCGGTTCCGGGGCCGCTTACCGTATCGAATATTTCATTCCCGTAGTATCCATAGTCAACAGAAGGGCCAAAGCGAACAAATAAATGAGCTGCTTTTTTATTGAAGTCAAAATGAAATAAGGGGGCCGCTTCTATGGTATGAACCCAAAGGTCATTGTTCTTTGCCAATTCAGTAGGCGGGAATGCAGAATTATTGAGAGTTACTTTATATCCTTTAAGACTGTAAAATATGGCAGGAAAAAAATAAAGCTGGTTATCGAATTCAACTTTTACGGCCACACCGCCCATGGTACCGTACTTAAATTGTGTTGGTTGCTTAATACCCTTTACCAGATAACGGGCCGATGTTGTTTGTCCACCTCCAAAAAGAGCAAATTGAACTTGTGCCGATGTTGTTAGAGAGAGAAGAACAAGAACAAGGAGAGTAAAGAACCTTGAATTCATAGTTTGTAAAGCAATAAGCAGTAAAAATAGGGAATGCACAAGCAAATTCAAATAGAAATTACCTGTGTATTACAATGTGATAAGACAGTATCCTTAATTTCGCCGAAATTTAAAACCGAGTCAAATGAAAAAAATTTTTATTGCCGTAACAGTTGCAGCGTCCTTTTTTGTGATTGCATGTAATGGAGGAAACAAAAGCCAGGAAGAACCCCAAACCACAGAAGCCGGTAAAGATACCGCCACTTCAACTCCCTCTTCTGCTTCCAATGTTGTTGAGATAACTGCTAACGACCAGTTGAAGTTTGATAAGATCGAAATTCATGTGAAAGCGAATGAACCGGTGTCTCTGACTTTAAAGAATATTGGAACTATGCCTAAGGAGTCTATGGGACACAATTTTGTTTTGTTGAAAGATGGAACAGACCTGGCAGCATTTGCAACATCTGCCATCAGTGCGCCGGAACACATTCCTGCAAACAATTCTGCAATCGTCGCTCATACAAAATTGTTAGGACCTGGCGAATCTGATACCATTGAATTTACAGTGCCTGCCGGAACTTATACTTACATCTGTAGCTTCCCTGGTCACTACATGTCAATGACAGGAGTGCTTATTGCCGAGTAATCGAATTAAAATTTTATATCGAAAGGGATTTTCTGAAAAGGAAATTCCTTTTTTTACTTAATGTTCTGACTTTGCATTTGCTGGTTGAATTCCTGTGACTTGTTCTTTGCAATGGACAAAGATTTCCATTCGTCTTTCCTGATCCACCTGCCGAGATAAACGATTTGGCCAACATGATAACCGTAATGTGCCAGTTGCCTGTTGATAGCGTCAACAACATTTAAGGGCTGGCTACGGATGGTGATGGTTTTAGTAAGATCATCTTTAGTTAAAGATTGAAGACTATTTAAAACTGCCGTCCATCCTTCATTCCATTTTTCCATCAGTTGTTGTTTTGAAAACTGGTGTACTTCAAATTCATCATCCCTGTTGCGCCATTCTTTTTCTCCATCTTCAGTAAGAAAGTTTGTCCAGCGGCTTAACATGTTTCCGTTCAAGTGTTGAATGATCACTGCAATGCTATTCGAAGCTTCGTTAGGCTGCAGGTGCATGTCTGCATCGTTCAATTGCTCAAAGGTCTTTTCGCCGAGAGCTTTATATTCTTTAAAGCGTTTGATAACTGAGTCGAGAAAAATTTGTTCTATCATAATTCTACATTTTAGATTTTCTCAATTGATTAAAAACCCTCAGCAGCATCATCGCCACGATTATCGGCTACCGCTTCAAAACTTCCATCTGGCAATACTTTGATCACTTCTGTTCTTCCAATGCTTGTTGAACGTTCAATAATTTTATATCCCATTTTTTGAAGTTCCTCTCTCGTTTCTTTCGGAAATGTTTTTTCTACATCAATTTGGTCGGGCAGCCACTGGTGATGAAATTTTGGTTTATTCACGGCATCTTCAGTGCTCATTTTAAAATCAATAATGTTAACAAGGGTTTGAAAAACAGAAGTAGGAATGGTGGTTCCTCCCGGAGTGCCCACTACTAAAAAAGGTTTTTCATTTTCTAATACAATCGTCGGCGTCATGGAACTTAACATTCGTTTGCCCGGAGCAATTGCATTGGCTTCGCCGCCAACAGCACCATAAATATTGGACGCTCCTGGTTTTGCACTAAAATCATCCATTTCATCATTTAAAAAAAATCCTGCACCGCCTACAACAGTTTTGCTTCCATAGCTATTGTTTAAAGTTGTAGTAACAGCAACGGCATTGCCGTCTTTATCAATCACACTAAGATGAGTTGTTTCTTCACTTTCCTTTGGAATGATTCCGGGTTTTGTCCGCTCACTGCTCCCTGCAACGCCTGGCTGATAATCTTTCATTCGCTCTTTCAGGTATTTATCGGATGTCAACATTTTTTGAGGCACATCATAAAAATCGGCATCGCCCATATGTTCGGCCCTGTCCGCATAAGCTCTGCGTTCGGCTTCCACCATTAGCTGAACGGTTTGTGGCGATAAAAAACCATAATAGGTCAATGGCCTGTTTTCTATCATTTTCATCATCTGGTGCAATAAAATTCCTCCACTGCTTGGCATGGGCATTCCAACAATTGTGCAGCCTTTATAATTAAATGTATGCGGAGTTCTCCATTTGGCTTTGTAGCTTTTTAAATCTTCAAGAGTTATAATGCCTCCGCCTCTTTGCATTTCATCAACAATCAGCTTTGCTGTCGTTCCTTCATAAAACCCTTTGGCTCCATTGTCCCGGATGCGTTCTAATGTTGCGGCAAGATCTTTTTGAATCAAGGTATCTCCTTCTTTCCATTTTTCTTTTTTCTGAAAAGAAGAAGGCATGGTGTTGTATCTGTTTAATGCATCCTGTATGTTATTTAGTGAAGCAGCTTCGCGTTCGGTAATCGCAAAACCTTTTTGGGCCAAATCGATGGCCGGCTCAATTAATTTTTTAAAAGGAAGCTTTGCGTATGGCAAGCTTTCAAATAGTCCTGCAATAGTTCCCGGCACTCCACTTGACAGATGACCGTTTACGCTTTTGCCTTCTATTACTTTTCCATTTTCATCCAGGTACATATCTCTTGATGCTTGTGCAGGAGCAGCCTCCCTGAAATCAAGCGCAAGTATTTCTCCACCGGACAATCTTGCTACCATAAATCCACCGCCGCCAATATTACCTGCACCGGGATAAACTACGGCTAAAGCCAACTGAGTTGCAATGGCTGCATCAATGGCATTGCCACCTTGTTTCATGATTTCAATTCCAACTTTACTGGCCAAAGGATGTGCACATGCCACCGCACCATTTTGACTGATTGCTTTTTTGGTGATGGAATATTGGTAGGGATCAATGCCGGTTGATTTCCTGGATACTGTGCAAGAGAAAAT
>JAGIAB010000228.1 GCA_017745135.1 Flavisolibacter sp. | reverse complement strand
CTAATATCCTTTACACTCACATCTTTCAATTCACTTACATCTAAAGTGGATGCCAGTTTATCAAGCGGCTGAAATTTTTTCAACACACCTTCTATTAATAACATGTTTCCATTGCCGGTAAGACTTGTAAGGTCCGGGAACATTTTATCGTCCAGTTTTCCCGTCATGCTGAATTGGGAAGTAAGTTTGCCTGCTAAAAATTTTCCCACCGGCATTAATTTCTGCACTGTGTTGTAAGCGTAAAATGCTTTTTGTATGTCAATATTTTTTACGTCGTAACTAAGGCTGATATCCGGGTTCTTTTTATTTTGTTTGGTGCTGTACGATCCATCAAATGCAATAGAACCATCCAGTGCTTCGGTTTGCACATTCTGTAATCGAACTGTTTCATCCTTTACCACCAATGATCCCCTTACATTACTGTAGGTTACTTTATCATATTGTACAGCATCGGCCTTCGCATTTAAGGTAATGTGCATGTTGGCGGGAACAGGAAAAGCACCCGTTGATGTAGTTGTCGATGTAGTAGTATCCGGTGTTCCCATCCAGTCATTCAGCATGATTTTATCTGCTGCAATGTTAAGTGTGCCTTTTAACTCCTGGTTGTGGATTGCATAGCCGATCAAATTATCCAAAACACCATCAGCAGTTAAATGCGTGTTTTTGAAACGGCCATCAAATTTGTTCAGTGCTACATTTTGAGGGTTGAATTTCAATTGCGCTGCTTGAACTGTAACACCATCAGGATATTCTTTTGAAACATAACTAACATTGCTCAGATCGACGATACCGGTTGTATTGATCTTTTCGTAATTTTTTTTATCAATATCAGCCTTGCTTCCGCTAAAGTTTATATCCGCATTCAATAAACCCTTGATGCTGGTGCCGGGTTCAAGTTGCGTGAATTGATGGATATTATCCAGAGTGAATTTTCCTTTTGCCGTGCCGGTAAAATTAATTGCGGACATTGGCTGACTTAACTTCAAACTAAAGTCAAAAGGATCGTTTCCAACTTCCAGATGACCCTGGGAAATGTTAACCGTAGTAGCATCTGCTATGCCGCCGGAGTTCTCCAGTTGTATTTTGAAATTGCCATTCTGTACCGGCTGCGGAAAATCTTTTGAAGCATAGTATAAATTGCTGATGGAAAAAAAGCCACCTGCAGTAAAATCACCTTTTTGTTTTTCAATTGCAGCCAGGCTTCCTTTTGCAAAAGCATCTGCAGCTACCAGTCCTGAAAGTTTTGTTCCTTCTTCCAGTTTGATAAAATGACTTACGTTGGAAAGGTTCAGATTTCCTTTCAACACAGCATCGATATATTGTGTGGTTTCAGGGTTCTTAAACAGCACCTTGAAATCAAAAGGATCCGATCCCATTTCCAGATGCCCCTTGCTGATGTTAACTGTTGTATGGTCCAAGGCTCCGTCAGGATTATTTACCTGCATCGTGATGTTGATGTTTTTTACAGGCTGGGGCAGATCGGGATATTGAAAGAAACCGTCTTTAACATCAAGATCGACAGAATAGGATGGCAGTTGAACAGGACTGTAACTTCCTTTTACAAAACCTTTGAATGAAGCAGTGCCGCCTGTTTTTATTTTGTCGAAATCAGTTTTATAAATAGCAGGTACCAGTGATAAAAAGTGTTTGAATTCGTTGGAAAGTGCGCCGAATTTAAGATCCATGCTATAAGTACTGTCATTGTCGATTTGTATAAACCCATCTGCATTGAGCTGTAATTTATTTACTTCAATAGCTGCGTTTTTAAAACTGTATTTGCTTTTGCTATTATCGATTGTGATATCGGCATCAATTCCCGTTTGAGCATTGATCAAATAAGGTACTCCTTCATAATTAAAACTGGCTGCAACTGCTTTGGTCTTTGTAGCCAGCGTAAATATATCAGAAGTAATATCACCACTGCCTTCATGATCGAGTCCTGCAATTTCCATCTGCATATTGCTGCTTTCATCTTTATAAAGAACATAACCGTCTTTAATGGAATATTTCTCAAGCTTTACTTTGAAAGCTGAACTTCCACTTCCTGTTGAAGCAGCAGTATCTTCTTTTGTGATTTCCCAATTGGCCTTGCCGTTTTTATTAACCAGTGCATGTATCCGGGGCGACTGAAGAAAAACGCCATAAACTTTCATATCACTTCCGCTGAAGGCACTCCACAGGTTGACAGATGCATCAATTCTTTTTGCGCTCAGTAAAGTGTCTCTTTCAAATTCCTGAGTGCCCGACACCGAAATGTCTTCAAGTCCTATCGAAAGTTTAGGAAAATGCCGGAACAGCGAAAGGCTTACATCTTTGAACTCCACTTTCGCTTCGATGTTTTTATTGATCTCGGCTTTTACAAGGTTTACAATTTTGCCTTTAAATAAAAAAGGAATGAAGAAGGCGATAACAACAAGAGAAAGAAATACAATGCCGGTGTACTTTAGAAACTTTTTCATAGAAACAATTGGCGTTTTACAGGTGTAAAATAACACTCTTTTAGGGTTGCTGCAATAAACTGATGTAGGCAATTTCTGCAAAAGTTTTACTATTCCTTCTTTCCGCAAAGAAGTGACTATCAATTTCCTTTTCTTGTCCCCTCCAATATACGGAATTGCTTTCCGGAAAAGGTGAGACATTGGAGCCGGCGATTGGTTTATTATTGATCTGTAATTTGAAAGGAATAAGATCAGGGGAGTATTTTATAATTTCTCCTTCTCAATCGCTAAGGTTTATTGCTTAGCAAGGAGCAAAAGTTATATGTTTTTTTCGTTAAATCATCTATTTAAATGATGTTGGTCATAGGATAATCCGGAATTGATTTTATCTTGTCGCCGATATTTCATTATTTAAACAGTTGTTAACTGGGAAAGCCCCTTTTTGGGGTTTTCTTGTTTTTATCCTGGTCAGGATTTTACAGGGTTGTCCTAATGAAATGTGATTTCCGGAAAGCTACGCCGGAATCTTCTTTTGACGTGCAGACGCCCGACTTCATCACGCATGGGCTAATAGACATTCAATAAAACGTTTGGCCGTAGCCGCAGGATCAATTCGGTTAAATAGTAGGACAATAGATCAGTATATAAACGTACTTACTTCTGTTTTCTTATTTACCGGTCATTACTATGCTAAAATTGGTATTCTGATTGCTATTAAAAAGGAATTGGAACTTTGTCTTATCATAAATCTTCCTATATGAGAAATTTTGCTTTTTTGCCCGTTTTTCTTTTGTTCTTATCCTGCAACAACCAGTCCAACAAGTCGAATGGCGATACTAATTCTGTTAGGAATGAAATTAAATCGACAATTGATAATTATTACAATGATATACGAAAAGAGGGCATGCTTGCCGGATTGAAATATATGGATAGTTCTTCTCAATTTTTTTGGGTGCCTCCCGGCTATTTGAACTATACAGGTTATGATTCCATAGCTGCTGCTATTCGAAGGAATGCTGCTTCGTTTAAATCAATAAGCAATCGCTATGATAGTTTATTGATTATTCCTTTAACAGACAGGTATGCGAATTTTGTGATGAGAACCATATCTACAACTGTTGATGCGGCAGGTGATACTTCCAGGACTGCTTTTATCGAATCAGGAGTAATGGTGAAAAGGGATGGCAGATGGAAGTTTTTGTCAGGACAAACTTCCGTTTTGGAATAAAGCTATTGGCGTAGGCAGAAATAAGTTCTGGGATGCCTCTCCGCAAAGTAATTGAGCAGGTCTCTATCTTAATTTGCTCGTTTCGTTTTTCCTTTTATATCCTTTGATTGCTCTGAAATTTTTGATGTTATAAGAGAGATATAATTGCCTACTACAACTTTATTGGTATGATGTTTAAACACCAGTTCGTGTCCTACAATGGAATTGGGAATGACAAATACGGCGGATCTTCTTGTTTTCATAAGTGTTTCGTTTATGGTACTGAATAATTTCCTATGGGCTATCTAATCGTATGCGAGAATAGTTTCAAAATTTTTGAACGGCAAGAGTAAATCTACGAGAAAGAATACATCTCTTTAAAATATTTAGAACGACTTTGTTTACATGTTTTCATTTTTGCGCAAACAGGAAGCTGCATAAGGTGACAGGAGCCCTATGTTTCCGGTTTGTGTTAAAAAAGGTTAATACTAAAGGCCGGACAGGTAAATGGTATTAAAAAACACTCTACTTTAATCGCAAATTATTTGAGGTATGAAAATTTATAAAACACTTCGTCAATGGAGCTCCAGGAAAACTGCTTTTGTAATCGGAGCCAGCATCTTTTGTCTTTGCACTTCAGCCACTATGCTGTTCGTAGTTAATTTCTCAGGCGACTGGAAATTAAATGAATCAAAAAGTGAAGTTGGCCAATTTGGTCGCGGTGCAGCCAGATCTATTAAGGTTGTTTCTTCTGATGCCAATGGCATTGTTATTGAGCGTACCTCCACCAACCGGGATGGTGAAGCTGTGGTAAGAAAAGAAAGCTTAACTTTTGATGGAAAGGAAATTGAAACTACCGGTGGTTTCGGCAATTCAAAGAGAAAGATGAAAGCTAAATGGTCTGCTGATGGCAACTCCATGATCATTGATGCAGTTACAGTGGTTGATCGTGATGGGCAAACAATGGAAATCAAACAAAGTGAAACCTGGAAATTGAGCGCCGATGGCAATACACTTACCATCGAATCCACCTCTAGCTTTGGTGGTAATGACAATACCCAGAAGCTTGTTTACGAAAAAGGAAAATAAGAGATCGAATGCATTTAAAAAAACCGGTGCTGATAAAGGCCGGTTTTTTTATGTAGAATATTTAATAGTTATCATCGATTTTTGTTGAATTATCAAACTCACATTATGAAGCTTAAAGCGGGACTATTACTTGCCATCACAATTTTCTTTTGGAATTTAGAAGGTTTTTCACAGGACAAGAATTTTTATATTTTTCTCTGCTTTGGCCAGTCTAACATGGAAGGCAATGCAAGGGCAGAGGCACAGGACTCTATTGTAGATAACCGCTTCCAGGTTTTAGAAACCGTAGATTGTCCAAACCTTGGCAGAACAAAAGGTAACTGGTATCCTGCTGTGCCTCCTTTGGCACGATGCAAAACAGGACTTACACCGGCCGATTATTTTGGCAGAACGATGGTGGCAAATCTTCCTGAAAAAGTAAGAATTGGAGTTATTAATGTTTCAGTTGCCGGTTGTAAGATTGAGTTGTTCGACAGGGACAACTACCAGTCCTATGCTGCAACGGCTCCAAACTGGATGACAAACATTATTAAAGAATATGACGGCAATCCTTATGCTTACCTTGTAGAGATGGCTAAACTGGCTAAGAAAAAGGGAGTAATCAAAGGTATTCTGTTGCATCAGGGTGAGTCCAATACGAATGATAGTCTCTGGCCTCAAAAAGTAAAAACCATATACAATAACCTGCTAAAAGATTTGAACCTCAAAGCAAAGTCTGTACCGCTGCTCGCCGGTGAATTGGTAAATGA
>JAGIAB010000227.1 GCA_017745135.1 Flavisolibacter sp. | reverse complement strand
GTTGACCAGTCGTGGCCCATGCCACCGCCTACATAGTATTCGTATTTTATCTTGTGATTGTCAAGCGCCTTGCGCAAGCCTTCAACTCGGGCACCCAGGGGGCCTTGTGTTTCCTGGTCGCCCTGCCCTACAAACAGGTAGGTTATTTTGTCATTTACTTTCGGATCATTCAGGAAAGTTGAAAGCGTTTTTTCACTGTCGTTGTCACCGGCACTCAACACTCCAAAATTTCCAAAAAGATCCAGTGAATTAAAACCGCAGAACATGGTGTGTCTTCCACCCATTGACAATCCGGATAACGCTCTGTATTTAGGATTCTTTCGTACACTGTACTTCGACTCAACCAGCGGAATAATATGATCCCTCAGCTCTTTTTCAAACAGCTTAAACGTTAGTTCAGTATGCTGCGGATGATTGCGGTGAACCACCTGGTTATTCGGTAATACCATCACCATGGGAACTGCTTTGCCTTCGGCAATCAGGTTGTCCAGAATAAGATTTGCACGTCCATCATACATCCAGTTGGAAGGAAGTTCTCCACTTCCACCCAACAGATAAAGAGTAGGATAGGTTTTTTTTGGATCATAGCCCGGAGGGGTATACACATAAAGATCACGCATGCCATTGGTAACTTTGGAATGGTAAATATGCCGGGTTATCGTGCCATGAGGAACATCCTTGGCGTCGTAATAAGAAGGGCCATTTCCATGTACTACTACGTGGCTATATGGAGGCATACCTGTAAACGCTGCAATGGAGTTGCTTGGATCAGTGATCGTCATTCCATCAACATTAAACTGGTACACGTACATATCCGGTTTTAGTGGCCCTACCGTCAGGGTCCATATTCCATTTTCTCCTTTTTCAAAAGGCACCTGTTCGCGGCCTTTGCCTAAGGCTGCAAGAATATGTACGCCAGCCAGGCTCACTTTTTTTGCTTCCGGTGCTTTCAGGCGAAATGTTATGGTACGATCATTTCGCACTTCTGGTGAATTGAGAGGTGCGCTGAATGGTGTAAGGTTTTCTTTATTCAGATGTGGCTGCCAGTCGAGGTTTACGTTGGACTGCTGTGCATGTACTGTTGTAAGCGTTAATAAGGCAGGTAGTAGCAAAATGGTAAAAGGTTTGATGCGGATGCAAGCGTTCATGTCAGGTTTATTTTATGTTCGAATATAAGACCAAAAGCTTCGAATTAGGCGCCCAACTAATGATGGTCCGCCTGCGTTGATTCTTTTGGTCAGTTAAATCAGTGGTGCGATGCCATCAAAGGCTGTAGAATTTACCAGGCGGTTTTAGAGCAGATGCTTAAATTTGGATCGACGGGCAACTTCAACCACAAACTTTATTTCTTCAACTTAATTGTTGCGTCGTGAAAATCTATTTAAAGCATTTTGTTTTCTTTTCTATTTTTTGTTCTTCCGGTTTTATGGTTTGGGCTCAGCAAACCGTTGAGAAAATAGTTACGGAAACGCAGTATCTACTTTATCTACCCAAAGCTTACAAAGTTGATACGCTAAAAAAATGGCCGCTGCTTTTATTCCTGCATGGAAGTGGTGAAAGTGGCTACGATATTAACAAGGTAAAAGCGCATGGCCCGCCTCAATTAATTGAGCAGGGAAAATCTTTTCCGTTTATAGTGGTATCACCTCAATCGGATGTAGGTTCAGGATGGGATATAGACCAACTGTATAAACTGCTTCAACTGGTAAAGAAAAACTATAGGGCAGATCCTGAACGGATTTATGCGACCGGTTTAAGTATGGGTGGTTTTGGCACATGGGCACTGGCCCTAAAGTATCCGGATGAGTTTGCGGCTATTGCTCCTGTTTGCGGAGGTGGCGATACTACTAATGCCTGGAAGATCCGCAATATTCCGGTTTGGTGTTTTCATGGGGCACTTGACGATGTAGTGCCTTTGTCGTCAGATGCCCATATGATCAACGCTGTAAGCCGCTGGAATCCTAACGTTCGATTTACTATTTACCCGGACAAAAAACACAATAGTTGGGACACTACCTATAACTCGAGTGACAGCTTGTATCATTGGTTGCTCTCTCACAAAAAATTTAGTTACCAGGAAATCCCGGTTCGTATTACGGCATTAAAAAGATATGAAGGTTGGTATTTGGGACCTGATGGTGATACTGTTCATATGGTGGTTCCAAATAACAGGCTCACAGCCATCGTAGGAAAGGATACGGTTCCTTTATTTACAGCGGGAGAGAATTTGTTTTTTCTGCGCCGGGACCGGGCTATGGATATTCGATTTGCCATTGATAAAAACGGGGTTGGCTCATTTTGGTTTCTGGGTGACCGGAAATTATTGTATAGAAAAATTAAGAAAAGAAATTGATCTGGTTCTTTGATGATTTTTCTCGTTGGCGCGGACGTCAGCAAAGGCGGTAAAATAACCGTGAGCCGGAAACTATCGTATTAGAACAACACTACCCGCCCGAGATAGTTTTTCTCCATCTTTTGTTGTAAGGTTAATTTGCCAGATATAAGTTCCCGCAGGTTGACTCATGTTTTGATACATGCCGTTCCATCCTTTATAAGGATCGGAAGTAGTAAAAACAAGTTTACCCCATCGATTGTAAATATTCATCCGGAATACTTTGATAAAACTGGCATCCTTCACTCGAAATAAATCGTTTAGTCCATCATAATTTGGAGTAAATGCATTGGGCAGGTGTAGACTGCAAATACCTTTTCTAAAATAAATATCGTCCGACATGCTCCCGCACTCATTCCAGATTGTTACGGAATATCTGCCACTATCTCTTACAATATATGAATGTGCAGTGGACCCGTCTTGCCATAGATAATTTGCATTATTAACCATTGGGCTTAGGACGACCTCAGATTCGTTGCACCAGGTAGTGTCTCTACCCAGCGAAAATTTTGGTTTGGATTTATAAAAAATCCTTATGCTATCACTGGCTATGCACCCATCGGCGTTCACAGAAACATAATATAATCCTGGTTTGGTAACGAGTAAACTGGAAGATATGGTTTTATCTTGCCATTGATAGGAAGCATTTGTATAACTGGCATCAAGCAATAGGGAAGAGCCCTCGCACAGTGTGGTATCTCTTCCGAGTTTTATTCGAGGCAAAGGGCTGTATCCCACGAAAATGCTGTCTCTTTTGACACAACCGTTTTGACTAACGTCTACCCAATATAAACCGGCTTTTGTTATTGTGTAAGAGCTTGATGTGTTTCCGGCGCTCCATTGATATGAGGCATTAATTAACGATAAACTAAGTGGAAGTGATTCTTGTTCGCACAGGGTAGTATCATTGCCTAATGTAAATGTTGGTAAAGGCTTTGTGCTGACAACGACACTGTCCTTAGCAATACATCCGTTGTTGTCGGTTACTGTTACCGAAAATTTGCCTTCTCCAGTTGCTAGATAAGTAGATTGGTTAGAGGCGTCTTGCCATCTATAGGATACAATTCCAGAGCCAGTGGCATTTAATAAGACGGTTTGATCGCTGCAAATTACTGTGTCGCTACCAAGATTAATTAATGGTAACGGATTGTACGCAATATGCACTGAATCGGAAACGCTGCAACCATTTGCTGTGAATTTAACCCAATACAAACCTGCTTTATCAACTCTAAAAGAATTTTTGTTTGAACCATCCTGCCATAGATAGCTGCCGGTCATTGGCACCTGTAAGGTTAGTGTTTCCGTTTCACACAAACTTGTATCACGGCCGAGGCTAACCTCGGGGACAGGCTGGTATTGAACAAAGAAAGAATCTTCAGCCATGCATGTTGGCGAGGTTTGGTATTTTAAGTAATACATTCCTTCATTGGAGGTCGTTAGCTTGCTATCATGTGTGATGGCACCACCCGGTAGTGTCCAGGTATACGTACCCAAACCAATATTGCAGCTGGTGTCTGCCTGCAGATTTAATTGAATGTTTTTACAATAAGGTGGGAGAGAAGACGAATAGATCTTTGCCCATGCTGTACACTTAGCGCCATTACATGTTTCGGAATAAGACGCCAAACCGTTTAAATAAGTGTAGGGATGTGTGAAAGTATAAACCGGTGAAGGCTCCGCTGTCATTGTATTTGGGTCAATGCGGAAAATTTTATCATTATCGGAAGCATAAAAATAATTATCACCTCCGTTTATAAGTCCATAGTATCCTCCTGTAGAAGGATTGACGACTGTAATGGGATCAATTCTACCTGTTTGAACATCAATTTTTGCTATTTTATTTCCTTCCATGCTGCCACTGGCTAAATAAAGGTTGCCATTTAAAAAGCTAAGGTCTCCCGCACTAAAGATGTTTGCTGCGGTAATATCTGCTATTGTACACACCTTCCATGTCTCAATATTTAGTCGAATAATATAGGACCTGTTGGATGATGGCATAACTGCAGACAGATATAAATTACCGAGACCATCTGCAGTCATGGCGTTACCTCCTAAATACCCATCCGGAATAGGAGGTAATGGCCGAATGGCTGCAGTATTTGGATCAATTTCCCAAATTATCCCTGCTACACCATATAACTTTCCGTTTGCTGCCCAGGTTAAATCAGACATATAGTGATCTGTCCTGCCTACAAGATGTTCAATGCCTGTTTCAATGTCCACCCAAATAAGGTCACCTGCTGAGGTGCAGCCCCATACAATAGTACTTTTATCACAGCCGGAACCCGAATTGAAATAGCAGGCAAAATCATTTCCATCCGTTAATCCGTTATTATCGTCGTCCAGGTTATTATCACAGATCTCCTGACTTGCACTAAGTGGTAATGATTTAGCCAACTTGTGTGTTGAATAGTCTTTATTTATATAGTTGGCGACAGGTTGGCCAAGGACATTGGAAAAATGTAAGAGCAGCAAGATGATTAGAAAGATACATCTCATAGGCTGTGGCTTTGGTAAACTCTCAAAGTAGAGAAGAAATGGTGTAAAATACAACTTGTTTAGAAACTAGTAAATGATCTGGGTTTATCCCAGGTTACACGACGGGAGTAGTATGTTACCTTCTCAAACTCCGTGTTACTGCTCGTTTCTCTCTTCTTCCAGTTCAATTTTTAGCTTTTGGTTAATGTCGGTCTTTGCTTTTCTAAAAACAAAAATGGTCGTCTTATATTCTCTTGCCAGTGGATTGGTTATTGACCCTGCTACAGAAGATGCGTTAAAAAAAGGGCTTGATAATCCCAGTTCTTCTTTACTTTCTTCAAATACTTTAACTCTTATAACATTTTCAATTTTGGGACCGAGATTAAACCAGTTAATATAATCCGCACTGAAAGTGACCGCTTTTATGTTTTTGTTCTTTGCATAGTAGTTGATTGCTCCTGCCTGTCCATAGTTATCGCAAAGAACAAAGGTATATTCATCTTCCGGCAGTTGCGTGTAAACGGAATCCACTTTTGATGCTAATTCCTTCCATCCAAGCATGTCTGCAAAATCCTGCGGTAGTGTATGGTCTTTACCATCTTCCCATCGAAGCAAGCCATATTTTCGAT
>JAGIAB010000226.1 GCA_017745135.1 Flavisolibacter sp. | reverse complement strand
GTCACTCACTGCGTCGTTCAGAACTGTATTGAGCATTGTGCAAGTATCGTCATTGACATGAAGCTTCGTAGGAGCGGTATATTGAAACATCCAACAAAGGACAATTGATAAAGTAGTGAACTTCGAATATGATGATAAGAATTACAAAGCGTACAAGAGTGCCCTTCGTTTCACTCAGGGTAAACTGTGCAAGAGATGATTCATAGTAGCAATGCAGTTGGGTTTATAATTATAACCAACTATTGTGATCATTTAAAACTTTCAACTTGCCAATAACAGTCGGCACCCGCCTACAAAAACTACCAACTATTTTTTGGTCTCTTCCACAAAGCCGGTGCAAAGATGATGTAGTAGAAAAACATCCAGATATCCCAGAAGAAAAACCATTTGAAAAGATCTTCCTCATCCAGTTTTTTCATAGCCTTATTCCAAATGATTGCTTGCGTTATTAAACGGATGGCGAAAGGGATTAACGGCCATCTCCAATCAAAAAAAATCATCGACAATGCAAACAAAGGGTAAAAGAAAAAGAAACTTGCGGTATATAATCCTAATAAAAACTGGTGAGATGATTTGTAAAATTTACCCGTGGAATAATGGCGGTTCTTTTGCTTCCTCCAATCCTTCCACGTTTGCTTGGGCTTTGATAAGGTAAATGCTTCCGGATCAATTACAACAGACGTGTTCTCCTTTGTAGCTACGCGATTGATAAAAAGGTCATCATCACCGCTGGGAATATGATTGATCGCTGAAAAACCTTTGTTGCGAAAGAACAAATTTTTACGGTAGGCCAAATTTCTGCCAACACCCATGTAAGGTTTTCCTGCCAGTGCATAACCAAAATATTGCAAAGCGGTATGAAAGGTTTCAAAACGTATGGCCTTATTCAAAAATCCGGGCATTTTATGATAAGCGCCGTAACCTAATGCTACTTCAGTACCATTGGCAAAAGCATCCTGCATTTTAAACAGCCAGTTCTCACTTGCCGGAACACAATCAGCATCGGTGAGCAAAAGAATTTCATGCCTGGCTTCTTTAATGCCGATGGAAAGAGGAAATTTTTTCCCTGCAATCATCTTTGCTTCCTGAGCAAGATCAACGATCTGCAGTTTTTTAAACGTCTTTTGAAGTTCTGCCAAAATGTATTTGGTGTCGTCAATTGAGTTGTCGTTTACAACAATCACTTCGTGAGTGGTTGGATAGTTCTGCACCAAAATACCCGGAAGGTTTTTGGCAATATTTTCATCCTCATCTCTTGCGCAAATGATAACTGAAACAGGATGCTGCTGCGATTGTTCCTTTTCTTTTGCTTTATAAACAGCAACCCTTCTGAAAAAATAGAGATAGTAAAACAATTGTATGGCAGTAACCAATACAAAGGCATAAAAGATAAAAGCCGTCCAGCCCATAAGCATGATTGCGAAGATAAGGTGTGTGGCAATTCAAGCAGAGACTGCATTTCATAATTTTTGATGAAAAGCAGATTATCTTCGCCGCTATGCCTGCCTTGAAGTTTGAATTGAAGAAAACAGATGATAAAACTGCTGCCCGTGCCGGAAAAATTACAACCGATCATGGTAAAATTGAGACACCGATCTTTATGCCGGTGGGAACGATTGGAAGTGTGAAAGCGGTATCGCAGCAGCAGCTTACAGACGAGGTAAATGCTCAGATAATTTTAGGAAATACCTATCATTTGTATTTACGGCCGGGAATGGAAATTATGGAAGCCTCAGGTGGGTTGCATCAATTTATGAACTGGAACAGGCCTGTTTTAACTGATAGCGGGGGCTTCCAGGTGTTTTCGTTGGCGGCAAACCGCAAGATCAATGAAGAAGGTGTGATGTTCCAGAGCCATATCGATGGAAGCAAGCACTTGTTCACTCCTGAAAAAGTAATGGACATTGAAAGAACCATCGGTGCCGATATCATGATGGCTTTTGATGAGTGTCCTCCGGCGAATTCAGAATATAAGTATGCCTTAGACTCTATGAAGCTTACGCACCGTTGGCTCGACAGGTGTGTTAACCATTTTAATTCCACTCCCGATAAATATGAACATACACAAAATTTATTTCCCATTGTGCAGGGAGCAGTTTACCACGATCTCAGAAAAGCGTCCTGCGAATACATCACTTCAAAAAATGCCACAGGTAATGCCATTGGCGGTTTAAGTGTGGGAGAGCCGGAACCTGTGATGTACGAGATTTGTCAATTATGTTGTGAAAACTTACCCAAAGAAAAACCCCGTTATTTAATGGGTGTTGGTACTCCGTGGAATATTTTGGAGTGTATTGCTTTGGGAGTGGATATGTTTGATTGTGTGATGCCCACCCGCAATGGCCGCAATGCCATGTTGTTTACTACAAAAGGCGTGATCAATATTGATAATAAAAAATGGGAAAAGGATTTTTCTCCCATTGATGACGGCCTGGATTGTGAAACCAGCCATTACTACAGCAAGGCTTATGTTCGGCATTTGTTTAAAGCAGGGGAAATCCTGGGATTGACGATTGCATCCATTCAGAACCTGGCGTTTTATTTATGGCTGGTGAAGGAGGCAAGAAAACATATTTTGGAAGGCGATTTTTTGACTTGGAAAAATGAAATGGTAGCGGTTTTGAAAACGAGATTGTAGGCCCCCTGTCCCCCGGTGGGGGAACGTAGGTCAAAGAGACTTTTGATTCAAATAGGACCTGTTCGAGTACGTAGACTCTCTTTCCTCTTCCCACGGGGAAGGGGCTTTAGCAGAATCTTAAACTTTTAGAATAGTTATTGGGGATGGGCATTTTTATACTTACTTCGCTGCGCAATGCCCACAAAGATTGACCGGTACATACTGCGAAAGTTTTTTAGCACTTTCTTCTTCTGCATGCTGCTGTTTACCATCATTGGAGTGGCAGTGGACAGCAGTGAGCATACGGATGATTTTGTGAAGTCCAAGCTGAGTACCTCCGAAATCATAAAACAATATTATGTAGGATTTGTTCCCTGGATATGGGGGTTACTTTATCCGCTTTTTGTTTTCATTGCTGTGATTTTTTTCACCAGCAAAATGGCTTTGCGTTCGGAAGTGATTTCCATCATCGCAAGCGGCGCTACTTACAACCGCTGGCTTCGTCCCTATTTCCTTGCTGGTCTCATCTTCGCCGTAGGACTTTGGTTTGCTAACCGGTACGGCATTCCAAAAGCAACGGCTATTCGCAATGCGTTCATGGCAAAATATATTGATAGTCCGACTGGCGGCAATGATATAGGCAGGTGCTCAAATTGTTTTTACAAACGAATTGATTCCGTCACCTACGTTGGTATTAAATATTTTGATACTAGTTCCAAATCGGCTTCTGTTTTCTCTCTTGAAAAAGTGAGGAAGGGAGAGGTGTTTTATAGCCTTCGTGCACAAAAGATGGAATGGGATACGGCAAAACGTAACTGGAAACTTATTAATGTTACAGAAAGAAGGATCGATAGCACGAGAGAAACGCTTCGTGAAATTCCACTCATGAACATTGATCTTAAGCTAAAGCCGGTTGATCTTACTAACGACGAATACCTGAAAGATAAACTCACTACGCCTGAACTAAATAAATTTATTCAAACAGAAAAGTTAAGAGGCCGCGAAGGGTTGGAAGCATTTGAGGTGGAGGCTTACCGGCGTTCGGCAACACCATTTACTGTACTCTTGCTCACCATGATCGGGGCCATCATTGCCGGAAGAAAAACCCGAGGCGGCAGTGGATTACACCTGGCACTGGGCATCATCATCGCAGCCTTTTTTATTTTGTCTGATCGTTTTTCAACGGTGTTTTCTGTTCAGGGCGACCTTCCTCCAATATTGGCCGCATGGTTACCTAACATCCTTTTTAGTCTTGTTGCACTTTATCTTTATATGAGAGCGCCTAAATAAAAATCAAGTAACAAGTAGCCGTGTTATCCATTTACTACTAACTATCAACTTCTCACTTCTTATTTCTATTTCCGACCTCCGACCTCCGACTTCTGACTTCTGACTTCTGACCTCATCCCAACCTTGGAAACTACAATTTCACGACAATATCGATTTTGCTGCCCAACCCTCATTCAATAACTTTACGGCTTGCAATTTATCACTCTCTCAAAAAAATTATAGGAATGGAAATTATTAAGGAGCGGTTTAAGGCAAAAGGTGAAGTCCTCGCAGCCGAGATCAAAGAACTTTTAAAAGAACACGGAAATAAAAAAATAGGCGAGGTACAGCTATCGCAGATCTACCAGGGTATGCGTGGTATCACCGGCCTTGTTACTGAAACTTCTTTACTGGATGCGCAGGAAGGTATTCGCTTTCGTGGTTATTCCATTCCGGACCTCCAACAAAAATTACCAAAAGCCGAAGGCGGCAATGAACCCCTGCCCGAAGGCTTATTTTATTTAATGCTGGTTGGCGAGTTACCAACGGATGAACAGGCCCAACACGTAACCGCAGTATGGCAGCGCAGAAGCCATGTGCCCAACTATGTGTTTGATACCATTGAGGCGCTGCCTGTGAATGCCCATCCCATGACGCAATTTGTAGTGGCCGTTATGGCCCTGCAAACCCAAAGTCAGTTTGCCAAGCGTTATGCTGCAGGTATGAGCAAGAAAGATTATTGGGATGCCGTATTTGACGATTCAATGGACCTGATTGCAAGATTGCCCCGCGTGGCAGCTTATATCTATAGAAGAAAATATAAAAATGGCGATCACATTCAGCCGAATGGCTTGCTGGATTGGGCCGGCAATTTTGCCCACATGATGGGATACGAAGATGAAAGCTTCAAGGAATTAATGCGTTTGTACATGACCATTCATGCCGATCATGAAGGCGGTAATGTTTCTGCGCATGCAACGCATTTGGTGGGTTCTGCTTTATCGGATCCTTATTTAAGTTTTGCTGCCGGTATGAACGGATTGGCAGGTCCGCTTCACGGATTGGCTAACCAGGAAGTGATCAAGTGGATATTTGAGATGAGGGAAGAACTCAACACCGAATTGCCAACCAAAGACCAAATTTCAGAATATGTGAAGAAGACCTTGAGCCAGGGGAAAGTGGTTCCCGGTTATGGTCATGCTGTTTTGCGTAAAACCGATCCACGTTTCACTGCACAAATGGAATTCGGTAAGAAGCATATGCCTGATGATCCGTTAGTGCAAACAGTCTGGAATATTTATGAAGCGGTGCCACCCATTCTTCAATCTCTTGGGAAAATCAAAAATCCATGGCCTAACGTTGATGCACATAGTGGGGCATTGTTGGTACATTATGGAATGGTGGAGTACGAATTTTACACAGTATTGTTTGGTGTAAGTCGTGCATTGGGCGTATTAGCAAGTTTGTGTTGGGATCGTATTCTTGGATTTCCCATCGAACGTCCAAAATCTGTTTCTACACGCCTAGTGAAGAAATGGTTGAATGGCGAGGACGAAATTTGGGGGGAGTAATCCCCCTGTCCCCCGGTGGGGGATCCCGATAGCTATCGGGAAGGTGGGAGAGGCTTTTTTGATTCGGCAGTTCTTTTAAAGAAACGAGGTATGAAGTCGGAGGATACTACTTTATTTGAAGTGAGCTCTTTAAAAAAAGGTTGATGATTGTGTAGTGATCTTCATTACTACTTTCATCTTTCGTTGTGTCACTCACTTGTACGTTCACTAATTCTACTGAGCATCGTGCATGGGGCCATCACTAAAATGACACATCACAAACGTTGTAGTTTTTTCATAGCTCCGTAGGAGCGAAACCTTGGTAGAAAAAAAATCCACCAAGTGAATTGCGGCTCCGTAGGAGCCGAACATTTACGAAGGATGAACAAATGAATAATGAAAGCAGTAGAACTCGTAGTGTAAGTTGGCGTTGTGTGCTGCTTCCCTCTCTATGTGGAGAGGGACAGGAGGGTGAGGTGGAACTTGCCTCAAAAGAAACTTACATGCAGTGATAACGCTCCAATTGTGCCGGACAGAGTTACGGAACGTACAAGAGTGCGACGCAACCCGGTGATCAATAGTAGCAATGCAGATCGGTTCATAAAAATTTTCCTCTTTTCAGAAGCCCCAAAAATCAATCACATACGCACTTTCTATTGCCGCTTTCTTGAATATCTTACCTTTTCTTTTTAATCCAATCACAGACAAGGTAGTCTTAGAAAAAATTATCCAGAGACTTTAAGCTAATCGGCTTTTCCCAAATAGTAAGCTTCGCACCATCCAGCTCCGAAGGCATGGTTGGCCGGAAAGCGCTGATCAAATGAAACTGTATGTCGGGGTATTTTTGATACAACTCCGGAAGTTTATCCCAGCCCAATCCGTCGGGTAAATTGTAGTCAATAAATAAATAGTCAGGAACAATTTCGTTAAGGCGGGAAATGCCATCATTCAGGGTATGGGCAATATATAC
>JAGIAB010000225.1 GCA_017745135.1 Flavisolibacter sp. | reverse complement strand
TTTTTAATCCATTAGCAGATAAGAGGGATTTGACGCCACGAACGAAAACTGCGAAAACAATTACACCACAGACGCTGGGTACAAAATTATTTTGAAGAAATAAATAATAATTTAAATTTAATGTATCAATACAGCGACCCTAATTAAAATACCAAAGTCTAAGCGACCCTCGTCGAAAGCCAACGCCTGACCGGAATTACTCCTACACTTATTTCTTTTTAAATTAAACGAACAGTTTATGCAGATTCAAATGCTTGACATGGGCCAAAACAAGTTTGGTGATTGCATTTTAATTACGCGGAAAGACCGCAGAATATTAATTGATGGTGCACACCCGAGAGATGGTGACAGCATCCGAGAGCAGCTATCCACATTGCTGAAACAAGAACCACCCTTTGAGGTAGATTTGATGATTGTAACACATTGCCATAGCGACCATATTGGATGCTTACCAGAGTTGGTCACTTTCGGTGATCTTCAACCGAAAATTGCGTTAGTGGCAGACGAGAGGCTTGGATTTGGCCGAGCCTCCGATGGAAGAGGACCAACCGACGATACCAATTTATCACAGCCTCAAAAAAACTTGCTGCTTGCACTCCAGGAAGAGTCGCATACTGACCTGCAGGGACAAGACCTGATAAATTTTCTTCAAGACGTAGTAACGCTGGAAAACAATTACAAAAACATGCTTAGTTTCCTTACAAAGAACAATGTGGAAGTAATACGATATGGAAGAGACAATGAAGCAAAAATCAAGGCTATTGAAAAAGAGTTTGAAGATTTTGGATTGAAAATACTTGGCCCGACAGAACAGCATCTTTTATTGTGTGCACAGAAGATATCAGAAGCCAGTACCGGCAACGAATCCGACTTTGCAGACCTTGCAAGCGATGCTGACTGGGAGACCATTGCGCAAGTGTACAAAACCATTGCAACCGACAGACCCGGAATTGGCGCCGCTAAAAATGACCAAAGCATAGTAGTGAAGCTAGAGGCTGACAACTGGAAGGCTCTGCTTGCAGGTGATATGCAGTTTGCCAAGCCGGAAGTTCCAGGGCTAAAGGGGATTATGCAAGACTTGGTTGACCAAATCAATGGAGAAGGTCCTTATGATTTTATAAAACTGACACACCATTCAAGCTATAATGGCTTAGACGAAGACATTCTTAACGAATGGATAGAGCATACAAAACTGTATGCTCATACGGGCGGATCGAATGATCCTACACACCCTGAAAAAGGCGTTTTGCAACTGCTAAAATCAAAAAGCAGATCATTAAAATTTGCCAGAACCGACCGAAACGGAATTATTACTATAAAAAAGGATGGTGGTGAAGTTCAACTGTTCCCTGAAAAAGGCAGGCTTAATGATTTTACACCCAACCAGGCGAGGGATACCGGCGAGGCTGCGGCTCCTGCAACTTTAGAGGGGCAGTTAATACCCTCTACAGCGCAACAGTTGCCGATAAGCCCCCAGGTTATAAAGGAGGAAACAAATGGCGGCGTTGTGGAAGTGACGGCAAAAATTCCGCATGTTTCGACAAGAGTTATAGTGACAATTGATATTGCTCCCGAAAAAAAAAAGCCTGAACTAATTGCAGGCAGCGAGCAACCAATGCGAGTGCCTGATGGCACAAAAAAATTTGACCGAATTTTATTTATCACGTGTACCAAACGTCTATCCAAAAACATTGGGTCGGCTGAAGCTGAGCAAATCATAAACCAAATTAAAAGCAGTGCAGGTAGTTATTTTTTGGACCTACCTGAGATTCAGCGAGCAGAGGAAGCATATCCATTGATTAGAGAAAAGCTAACAACAACTAATCCCAAAGGCGTGCTCATTATAGGTGGCTACGATGTTGTTCCTGCTCAACAACTGGATGCTATTGACCGAAATTTAAGGGCCCAAATAGAGTCAGGAAGTTTTGCTGGTTACGATGCAGATAACTTTATTGTTTGGAGCGATGATATCTATGGTGACAGCGATGGTGATACAGTAGCAGAGTTCCCGGTAAGCCGTCTCCCGGATGGAAGGTTAGCCGGGCTTATTACAGAGGCTCTTTCTGCACCCCCATTTCAAAAAGCATCCCGTTTTGGAGTCAGGAATAAACAACGGCCGTTTGCCAACCAGGTTTTTGAATCGATACCCGGCAGCCCAGCCGATATATTTGTTTCCGAAAGATTTGGCCCATCAGATGTGAAGGCAGATTCTGCCAAAGGGGCTGTTTACTATATGTTGCACGGATCTTATCAAGACGGTACCCGTTTTTGGGGAGAAACCAGTGGAGGAGATACATGTGAAGCTTTTATTGTGGAAAATGTTCCTAAAATGGCTAAGGGCAGTGTAGTGTTCAGCGGCTGCTGCTGGGGTGCATTGACAGCGCTACCTATTGCCAGCAGAAAGGTTTCGGGAGCTGATTTTAAGCCAAGAACTGTGGAAGAATCCATTGCACTTAGCTATCTAAAGGCGGGAGCGGTTGCTTTTGTGGGTTGTACAGGATCTCACTATTCACCGGTTGTACCGCCCTACAATTATTTTGGCGAACCCATGCATCGACATTTTTGGGCAGCGATCGCCTCCGGAAAATCGCCGGCAGAGGCGCTTTTTGAAGCTAAAAAGCAGTACGCCAGGGAGTTGCCGCACGGTCAGAACGATCCGTTTACACAGGCGATCGAACTGAAAATTTTAAGACAATATACCTGTCTGGGAGCCGGGTGGTAACAGAAATCTGCAAAAATTGAGTAACTTTAATAAGTAAACACAAGTGAAAATGCTTGACTTCGAAACAACAAAGAAAATCATAGAGGGTAAAATGGACAATGTTCAGGTACTGGGCAGCTTGCAAGGCTATTCTCTAAAAAAATCTTTTATGGCTTCTGATACAAAAAATGATTTGAACTCATCGCCTTCTATTGAAGAACTCAGGAAAAAGTTTCTTGACGAAAACAATGGAGATAGTAGTTCAGGTTCTACTGATGCAAAACAGGAGACAGATGATATAGGCGTAATTAAAGTTCGAAACAAGGACCAGGGAGCTGATTCGCCTCATACTTCAGGAGATCGCACTATTATTGTAAAGAAAGGTGGCATTTATGGCGCCCAAGGTTAATCACACTATTTGGTTTGTCTATACCAATCCCCACAATGCGAGGATTTTTTTACAGAACTAATTTGCAAACAGTTTGCACGAATAAAAGTTCAATTGCTCTCGTCCGCTTCAAATCATCACAAAAATGATGTAACGCCCAAGGACACCTGGAATTATTTTATCAAGTTAGCTTTACGGATATTTGAAGTCAGGACGTAGACACGTGTAGATGTAGTTGTCGCTTTTTTGGCGCTTAAGGACAATGATCTACGATTTACCCAGTCAAGTGAAGATGGCCGAAATTGACCATTACGGCAATTAAGGACGAAAAACTACGGTGTGCCGTTGTTTTTAATTTAAATAGG
Organism: Flavisolibacter sp.; assembly: GCA_017745135.1. Taxonomy (GTDB): domain Bacteria; phylum Bacteroidota; class Bacteroidia; order Chitinophagales; family Chitinophagaceae; genus Flavisolibacter. The sequence continues at coordinate 2,059 of JAGIAB010000225.1, read as the reverse complement.
AACACGACGACAGTGCTACTTAATAATCAATTACACTTTTTAAATCTGAAAGCAGAAAATCCGAACTAGGGCTAGTCCCGTGCACTTTTATTATCCTGAAATAATATCATTCTGAGATAATCTTTTCATTGATTTAACAAAGCCTCTATCTCATCTTTTCTCTGTTTTTAGGTCTTTGTTTTCAATGGTTGTCCATTTTTCAATTAGAAATCCATGAGGATTGTTGTCCGACCTGGCCACGTTTCGCAGAAACCCTTCTGTTATTAAACTCCTGGTAGTAACGGAACTTGGACGGATGATTTTTTGGGTAGCAAAGCACCTGAAGTAGTAAGGATATTGGTTAATGTTTACTAAAACACTGTCTACAGTGATCTCCTGGCTGACATTGCCGGTAATAATACCTGTGTAGTAGTTGTTCTCTTTTAAAGATTCGTAAACCCGCCTGGCGGAACCATCGGCCAGGTACAGGGCTTTACTAATGTTGTTTTGAATGACTATATCATCAGGGTCCAGTGAAAAGAACCACTGGTGAAACATCCTTACATGATCCCTTGCTTCAACCGGAATATTATCTTTTCTATCCGAAGCGATTGCTTCCAGGGCTTTTCCATTTGCCAGTACAAATATTTTTTGCTGCGATTTAGAAACCATATCGTGGGCAGTATAAAGTGCGTAAGCACTTATTGCAACACATGCTATGATCAGCAGGAAGGAAAACGATCTCACATGCTTAAATGCCGTATCAATATTTTTTAGTTGTTGGAACATAGCACCTGCTTTAGCCTTTCTCAATGTGATGGGATATCGCAATTATCTAATTTCATTGTTTGAAGAAAACTTAATGTCCACAAGATTTAATATTTCCCGTCAAATGAACTGCAAAATAGAATCAGGAAGACCAGGTTTGGTGGAGGTGAATGGAGGGGGAATAGAAGCTTTTATCAATGACACTACCAATAGCTGGGTTTCTGAAAATTATGTATAACGTCGAAAGTATTTGGGCAGGTGCGATATTCAGAGAATATTCAATCCGATCAAATTCCTCGCCATAAATACGGCTGCTGATGATGAACTATTAGAGCTTGATCGTAAACATTCAACCCGAACATCAGCAGAATAATGCGCTGCAGCCGAAGTTGTCAACATTTAATTACACTTGCACAATTACCAATGTCACCTGCATACCCTTTTTCTTTCTAAATACTGTTACAACTTCAGTGGTTCTTCTGTTGAACCTTTCTGATGTTTTGAAATTATCAATTCGAATTGTGTCTTTATTGTGAAGATAAAAAGTCAGAAAAGATGGGTCTTTGCTGTCTGAACCTAACTCGGTAAAAAAGACGATGCTGTTATGCCACTACAGCTCTATTAATTATAATCATACCTCCATCCACCATATAGAATGCTTTGGCTATAGGCGGTGCAATGGTAACTGTACAAACAAGGTAGTCCCTTTACCGGGCTGACTGTCAATGGAGAAAATGCCCATTAAACTCTCCGCCCTTGAGCGCATGTTCCGAAGCCCAATGCCTTCTGCTTTTTTTGTAGTGTCAAACCCTTTGCCGTCATCCACCACTACCAAGGTCAGCTTGTCCTGACCTTGCAGCAAACTCACCTCAACTTGCTTCGCTTCTGCATGTTTGACCACATTGGTCAGGTGCTCCTGTAAAATGCGGTATACAGCCAGTTTTATGGGCTCATTTCTACATGGAGTAGTAAAACTCTCATTATGGAATGTAATTGCCAGCTGGTTGGAAGCGGCCACTGTTTCAATCAATTCTCTCATGGCTTCCTCCAATGCTGTCGTACTAACTAACGATACAGAGAGTTGCCTGGAAAGCTTACGGATTTCATCAATGGCCGTCTGGATCAAGGTGATGGACTTTCCCATCATTTCTGTAGCTTCTCCCGCCCCATCACGGCCTAAACCGGCATAAAGCTTTGCCGCGGTAAGCAACTGGTTGACGTTGTCATGTAGTTCCTGGCTGATCTGAGAGCGTTCCTGTTCCTGTGCCGCAATAACCGCAGTTGTCAGCCCTCGCTGCTGCTCCATTAACTC
>JAGIAB010000224.1 GCA_017745135.1 Flavisolibacter sp. | reverse complement strand
CTCCACCAATGATGATAAGTTTGTACTGCTGTTCTGTTTTCAATTCCTGTCTTTTTGTGAAATTAAATCTTTGATGAATTCAAAACTTTTTTATGCATCACTGCAATGTCAGAGCCTTCTGCAAGAAAAACCGATTTCGGTGGCTGGCTTAAAGTTTCAACAAATTCTGATCCATACGTTTTCTTAACATCGCATTGAATCTGATAATTCCGGACAGGATGAATCAGCCAGTTGGGATGATGCACCTGGTAGATACTTGTTTTACTTTCATTGATGCGGGTATATCCCCAGTTTTGAATGGCGATCAATTCTTCTTCGCTGCCTTCTTCAATCGGATGTGAATTGGATTCAGCAGCAACTTTCAAAAAGTTCCATGCCTTACCAAGTTTCCAGTGATACTCAACATTCCATTCGTTTTCATTTAAGTTCCAAACATGTTTTGTTTGATGTGTTCTGTAATGCTCTTTGTAAGTAAGGTTGGCCATTAATGTAATTGCTGGTAGTGGAACAATTTCTCTTAGGAAAACAACGCCACGCTTCCATTTATCATTTTCTTTCTGGCGAACATAAAAACGCAGGTTGATTTCTTCAAACGTTCGGTGAAATGGAACGGGTATGCCTTTCAGTTTCGTGTCCTTAAATAAAAACCCAACAAGACTTACATAACAACTCCCTTTATAAAAATCCAGTTCAGTATATGCAGGAATATGCGGCTTCAATATAACAGGATCAATTTCATAATTGACCATAATCAGATTGAGCCATTTTGCTCTTAAAAAAACTTGCGACATAGAAGTTGCAAGTTACAGGTTACATGTTACAGGATAGAACCCAGATGTTGTTGAATACAAAGTTCAAACCCCTGGTTAAAATTTAAGTTTACCGGAGTTGAAACTTGTAACGTGAAATCTGCAACCTGTAACCTGTCTTATCTTCGCCAATATAATTTTGCTATATGAAAGAAGTTTATATTGTTTCTGCAGTTCGTACCCCGATTGGAAGTTTTGGAGGTGCGTTAAAAGAGGTTCCGGCTACCAGGCTCGGGGCTATTGCCATTAAAGCCGCTGTTGAAAGAGCTGGTATTACACCTGAACAAGTAAATGAAGTATTGATGGGTTGTGTCCTGCAAGCCAATTTAGGACAAGCTCCGGCACGCCAAGCAGCGAAGTTTGCCGGCCTTCCTGATAACGTTGTTTGTACTACAGTCAATAAAGTTTGCGCCAGCGGAATGAAAGCTATTGCACAAGGTGCTCAAAGCATTTTGTTGGGAGATAGCGATGTGGTGGTTGCCGGCGGAATGGAAAATATGAGTGCTGTTCCTTTCTATGTTGAAAATTTACGTTGGGGAAATAAATACGGCGATTCTAAAATGATCGATGGATTAGCAAAAGATGGTTTGACCGATTGCTACAACAATTTTGCGATGGGTTGTGCCGCAGATATTTGTGCCACAGAAAATAAGATCAGTCGCGAAGAACAGGACGCTTTTGCCATTGAAAGTTACAAGCGCAGTCAGGCAGCATGGGAAAATGGAAAATTTAAAGATGAAGTAGTTTCTGTTGAAATTCCATCCAAAAAAGGAGAACCAATAATTATAAGCAAGGATGAAGAACCCTGGAATGTGAAGTTTGATAAAATTGCTTCGCTTAAACCTGCATTTGGCAAAGAAGGAACGGTTACTGCCGCCAATGCAAGCACCATGAATGATGGTGCCGCCGCAGTGGTTTTAATGAGCAGTGAAAAAGCAAAAGAACTCGGGATAAAACCTTTGGCCATCATTCGTGGATATGCGGATGCGGAGCAGGAGCCGGTTCAATTTACTACCACACCAAGCATTGCCGTTCCTGTTGCAATAAAAAGAGCCGGTTTACAAATGACCGATGTCGATTACGTTGAACTAAACGAAGCGTTCAGCGTTGTTGGAATTGTAAATACCAAAAGAATGAATTTAGATCCCGCCAAAGTAAATGTGAATGGAGGTGCTGTTTCTTTGGGACATCCATTAGGTTGCAGCGGTGCAAGAATTATTGTTACCCTCATCAACATCTTAAAGAACAAAAACGGTAAGTATGGCGCAGCCGGAATTTGTAATGGTGGAGGAGGAGCCAGTGCTATGGTAATTGAAAGAGTTTAATAAAAATTTGTTCGCAGCAAAGCCTCTAAAGAGGCTTTTGTTTTTTATACTTGATTCCTAAAATCACCATCGTTATGTTTACCAGCAGTGAAAAAGCGTTCGTTGCTATAATCGGTAAATCGTTTTTTCTAATTCCGTAAACAATCCAAAGAATAATTCCGGTTCCTAAAACCAGCAACATCACCAGTGAAACATCTTCCGCCTTTTTTTCTTTTATTGTTTTTACCACCTGTGGTAGTAATGATGTTGAGGTACAAACTCCCGCTGCCAATCCAATAACCTGTGTCCAATCCATGCCAGTTGTTTTGCAAATTTTCAGCCAGTATAAATGTTGTAGTATTGTGTTGATGAGAATAAGTTTTATATTTTTAGTAGGCCTGAGTTTATTTTCCTGCAAAAGGAAATGGACAGACAAAGACAAAAATGATTTTTATGCCGGCTGCCTGAATAACGCTACAAAAAATACGGACATACAGGATCCAAAGTCTTATTGTAGTTGTTTGCTTCAAAAGGTTGTGGCAAAATACCCTAACGCTAATGATGCAAAATACATACGGTACGATTCAACAGTACGACAATTAGCGAGAGAATGCCTGGAACAGCAAGTCGAAAAGCAATAAAAGGGTTAATAACCTGTCAATCTTTTTAAGCTCCAACTGCAATCTCCAACATCTTTTGCTATAATGCCGCCAGTGCGATATTTTTGCCCCGCTTAAAAATACTCCATGAGACAAATTGCCTTTCGTGAAGCCCTCCGTGAAGCTATGAGTGAGGAAATGCGCCGTGATGACCGCGTTTTTTTAATGGGTGAAGAAGTTGCCGAATACAATGGTGCCTATAAAGTAAGCCAGGGAATGCTGGCAGAATTCGGTCCCCGTAGAGTATTGGACACACCAATTGCAGAATTGGGTTTTGCGGCCATAGGTGTAGGGGCTGCACAAAATGGATTGCGTCCGATCGTGGAGTTTATGACATGGAACTTTGCGACACTGGCTATCGATCAAATTTTAAATACCGCTTCCAAAATGCTGGCAATGAGTGGCGGACAAATTACTTGCCCTATCGTTTTCCGTGGACCCAACGGTTCTGCAGGACAATTGGGGGCCCAGCACTCAACAGCTTTTGAAGCCTTATACGCCAATATTCCCGGATTAAAAGTAGTTTCCGTCAGCAATGGTTACGATGCCAAGGGTTTATTGAAACAGGCCATTCGTTATGAAGAAGATCCCGTGATCTTCATGGAAAGCGAAGTAATGTATGGCGATAAAAGCGAAGTGCCGGAAGAAGAATATTATATTCCCCTCGGCAAAGCAGACGTAAAACGCCAGGGCAATGATGTTACCATTGTTTCTTTCAATAAAATGATGAAGGTAGCATTGGGTGCTGCCTCTGAATTGGAAAAAGAAGGCGTAAGTGCAGAAGTGATTGACCTCAGAACCATCAGGCCCCTTGACTGGATGACCATTCTTGAAAGCGTTAAGAAAACAAACCGTCTTGTAATTGTAGAAGAACAATGGCCTTTTGCTTCTATTTCTTCTGAAATTACTTATCAAATACAAAAAGAAGGCTTTGATTATTTGGATGCTCCAATCCGCAGAATAACTGCAGCGGATGCTCCTTTGCATTATGCTCCAAACCTTGTTGCGGCTGCGTTGCCAGATGTGGCTCGCACCGTAAAACTGGTGAAAGAGGTGATGTATATGCAGAAATAAATCTTTTAGCCAGGTCCTCCTTAATTAAAATTTTGAACCGGCTTTTACTATCCGGAGTGCATCTTAAACAAGCACTGCGGACAAGCTTCCCCGTATTGTTGAGTTTACACCATAAAACTGTGTAATCCCTACAACTCGTTCATTTTCACTTACCCTCAACAAAAAAATATTTTTAAATAAGTTTTGAAATTTCAACTTTCTCCCACATCTTTGTCTCGGTTTTTCATAGGATATTGGATTTTACACGAGGCTGGATTTCTATCCGGCCTTTTTCTTTTTCATCACAGATTTCGCAGATTAATTATCTGATTGCACTGATCCCCTCCAAACACTTTCGTTAATCTTTAGGATAAAATAATTCGTGTAATTCGAGCATTTAATTCGTGTTATAATGTTTTTCGTTTCTTTGCCAACTCATAATTCTATTTAAACATGCCCAATATATTGATCATAGACGATGAAAAGGCTATTCGCAAAACACTCTCTGAGATTCTTTCCTTCGAAGGTTATAAAATAGATGAAGCGGTTGATGGAGAAGAAGGTTTAAAAAAATATAAGGACAAGACCTACGATGTAGTATTAAGCGATATTAAAATGCCGAAGATCGACGGATTGGACTTTTTGCAAAAAGCACTTGAAAGCAATCCTGATGTTCCGATCATTATGATCTCCGGTCACGGTAATATTGAAACAGCCGTTGAGGCGGTAAAAAAGGGCGCCTACGATTTCATTCAAAAACCGCCTGACCTTAACCGTTTGCTGATCACCATTCGAAATGCAATGGAGAGAAACAGCCTGGTTACTGAAACCAAAACTTTGAAGCGCAAAGCTTTCAAGGCCCAGGAAATGATTGGTGAATCTGCTCCCATTAAAAAAATAAAAGACACCATTGAAAAGGTGGCACCAACTGAAGCCAGGGTTTTAATTACCGGCGAAAATGGTGTAGGTAAAGAATTGGTGGCTCGATGGCTTCATGAAAAAAGTAATCGGGCTGATGGTCCTTTGGTTGAAGTGAACTGTGCAGCCATTCCAAGCGAATTGATCGAAAGCGAATTATTTGGTCATGAAAAGGGATCATTCACTTCTGCTATTAAGCAACGCATTGGAAAGTTTGAACAAGCGAATGGCGGTACACTGTTCTTAGATGAAATAGGTGATATGAGCCTGAGTGCACAGGCCAAAGTACTAAGAGCTTTACAGGAAGGAAAAATTACCCGCGTAGGAGCCGATAAAGACATCAATGTCGATGTTCGTGTGATAGCAGCTACCAATAAAGACCTGATGAAGGAAGTGGAGAACAAAACCTTCCGTCTCGATCTATATCATCGCCTGAGTGTGATCTTGATTCATGTTCCTTCATTGAATGAAAGAAAAGACGATATTCCATTACTCGTGGACCGTTTTCTTGAAGATATCTGCAATGACTATGGCATTGCAAAAAAGGCAATTGCCGATGATGCCCTAAAAGCGATGCAGGATTATAATTGGACCGGAAACATCCGCGAATTACGAAACGTCGTTGAACGATTAGTCATTCTTTCAGGCAAAACCATTACCAGTGAGGATGTCAACAGCTACGTGCAGCCAAAGCCGTAATTGTAAATGGTGAATCGTCAATCGTGAGTTGAAGAGATCCCGGTATTTAGTTATACTGTGAATTATGGAGTGT
>JAGIAB010000223.1 GCA_017745135.1 Flavisolibacter sp. | reverse complement strand
GTTCCCAGGGGAGCATAGGACTGCGAAAACTTTCCCTGGATTTTCCGGTTCAGCGAATCTGCCAGCCTGTAGTTTTCATTTTTCAGCGCTTCTCTTACAGCCGGCACATTTTTGTAGGCCTCAGGATTTACATTGGGGTCGACCGGCTCACCAGACCATAAGGTAGCATCATTCAGATAGATCTTATCGGAAGCTACGCCACCAAAAACCGAAGCACCCATTTTACCATTGCCCAACACCAGGCTTTCTTCAAAATGATTTGCCGGTTGGCGGTACCATAATATTTTGTCTGACTGGGCATAAACAAAAAAGCAATTGCATAAGCAGATTGAAATGATGAAAAAACAGGCCTTACTATTCATAGTTACTTCTTTAATTTTTCAGAACCATTCTAAAGCATTCTTCAGTTTTCAGGATCTCACTTGAGCAAACCATTTGGAAGGGCTGAGTTGCTCATTGCTAAGTTAGGTATTAGCGCCGCTGTATGATAAAGGATGAATAGATATACGTGGTATCTCCTTTGTATTTCTGATCTCATGTGTGTAACCCGCTACAGACTGCTGACCGGTTTGATGTGTTTTCTGTTTGTCACGCAACTCTGTGCTCAAAAAGACACCAGTCTTCCCCAAAACAGGATTGACAGTTTTTTGAGCAGGCAGAAAGGTGTATGGGGACAGCTTGCGGAAAGCCTGCGTGCCGATGTCACAGAAGAAAAGGAGCAGGACATGCAAAGAGGCGACAAGGTTTTCCAAAAATTCAACAATCGTATCATCCGGATCATTACCGTACAATCACTTGATTTTGGCATTTCACTTGGCGATACATCCAAAAGAATCAACAACAGCTTAACCCATTTAGCCAACTGGTTGCATAATAACACCAAAGAAAGGGTGATCTGGAACAACTTATTTTTCAACCCTTACGACAAAGTATCCGCTTACCTGCTTGCCAACAACGAACGGTATCTTCGTAATCTGCCTTATATACAGGACGCAAGAATTGTGATACGACCTGTAAAGAATCACCCGGATTCCGTAGATATAACCATCTTCACCAAAGATGTTTTTTCTATTGGCGGAAGTCTGAAGCTACATTCTTATCAAACGATATCGGCCTCGGTGCAGGATGATAATACTATGGGTTGGGGCGACCAGCTCCGGTTTCAAACCTTATTTGATCAAAGAAGGCGTCCTGCTTTTGGGTATGGAATGGGATATACCAAAAGAAATCTTGGAGGGAGCTTTATTGACCTCAGTGCAGGCTATTTAAATTTTAGTCCTGCTTTTAATACAGGCAGAAGAGAAGAAAACACTGCTTTTGTACGAATGGAAAAACCTTTTGTTAATCCTTATTCTTTTTGGACCTGGTCGGCCAGTGCCGAGCTGCATTCCACTTCCAATATGTTTGGCCTGGACTCGGTTTTTGACAACCGGCTGAAGTATAAATACAGTCTATTTGATGGCTGGATCGGCAGAAACTTAACGACAAACCGCGTTAGCAGCGAAAAGGAATTCAGGCGTTACCGTTTTTTAGTTTCCCTGCGGCTTATTGATCAGAAATTTCTTGAAAAGCCCCTGCAGTTCACCAGCCAGTATCATTATTCCTTTGCCAACACCTTTGCTGTTTTAGGTGCCCTGTCTGCCTACAAACAACGGTTCTATAAAACCAGCTACATCTATGGATTTGGCCGCCACGAGGATTTGCCCAGCGGTGTTGAAGCCAGCATTGTTTCGGGCTTTACCGAGAAAGAAGCGAGAAAGCGGTTGTACTCCGCTCTTAGCTTTACGTATAATCATGTAACCCCCAAACAGCGTTTCTTTAATTATTCCGTTTCGGCAGGAAGTTCGTTTTACAGCGGAAAGCCTGAAGATGTTTCTATGATAGGGAGTATCGAATATTTCGGACGCCTTCATCAATGGAACCGATGGAAGCAGCGGATACTTGTCAATGCTTCTGCCGCAAAACAATGGAATCCCCTAATGGATGAACCACTTTATTTAGAAAGTTCATATGGGCTTCCGGGTTACAGGAATGAGTGGGTACCGGGCCACTCGAGGATCAGTATAAAAATGGAGTCGGTATTTTTCAGCCCCCTTTCTATTTTATATTTCCGGTTTGCTCCTTTTGTTTTTAGTAATCTTGCCTGGTTTAAAACTGCTTACTCCAAAAGAACAGTGCCTATGGTCGGAGGCGGTATCCGTTGTCGCAACGAAAGTCTGGTATTGGGCACAATTGAATTAAGAGGAACTTATTTTTTAAAAGAAGATTTGACCGGAACGAAATATAGTGTTGGCATACGGTCGAATTTGCGTTATAAATACAACCAGAATTTTATTAGAAAGCCCCAGTTTGTGGAGGTGAATTAAGGGCTTGCAATTTGTTTGCAACCCAACAATAAAGGAAGAAGTCATCTATATAATTGTTGACGGTATACTTATTGAAACAATACTGCAATGAAAGCAGGTATCCCTTTTTCTATACTGCTTGTTGAAGATGATGAAGATGACCGGATGATCATTGATGAAGCATTTGTGGCCATTGGTTTCAATACGGAAGTGAAAAAATTTACCAATGGCAAAGCTCTTTTTCATTATCTCGACAGTATAGAGACTTCATTGTATCCTTCCCTGATTGTGCTGGATAATACGCTTCCTGAACTGGAATCAACCGATATATTATCTGTATTGAAAAGAAATATTGCTTACCAATCTATACCTGTTGTGGTGTATTCCACCATTGTTTCTCCCGTCAAAAAACAGCAGCTACTTTCTATGGGAGCTTATGCCTGCTATCAAAAAGGGACTACTATGCAGGAAATTATTGCATTGGCAAAGGAACTAAAGCAGCTTTCGCAAAAAAATATACAAGAGCCATGATGTTTCATTGTTTGTTTAAACTGTATCAAAGCAGGTTCCTGACTGCAGGATGAGGATCAAAATAAATTTTTGCTGTTATGCCTGACACTACCGAAATTTTTGACCAGCTTTTTCGCAATGCAAGGCAAAATGCCATGATGATTTTGAATGGAGAGGGTATTGTACAGGAAGTGAACGAAGCTTTTACCACTGCTTATGGTTATACTACGGAAGACCTTGCACTCAAACATTTTCGTATTCTATTCCTGGATAAGGACCAGGTAACGCTGCGACCCGAAATAGAGCTCAACACGGTTCACAGGGAAGGCTCAGGTTCGGATGAAAACTACCTGGTACATAAAGATGGCACACCCATTTGGGTCACCGGCGAATCCGTTTTAGTTAAGACAAAGGATGGTGTTTTTATTGTAAAGATGATCCATAACATTCATGCGCAAAAGCAACTGGAACGATATCTGTTATCCTCGCACGAACTTTTAGACAGCCTTTTTGAATCGGTGCAACAGACAGGCTTGCTTCTGCTCGATTCGCAATTGCGAACTGTAAAAACCAATGGTGCTTTTAGAAGGCTGTTTGCACTCAGCGAAAAGGTTCAGAAGGGCAGCCGGCTGCAGGAAATACCCCATCCGTTCTGGAGCGCCGAAGAAATTAAAACAGATGTCATCAACGTGCTGGTGAATCATACTGCCATTAATAAGGATTATATAATTGCCGGGGAAGACAAAGAAGGATTTCAGCGCCTGCACATCGTTTCCAAACTCATTCACAAAGAAGCGTCAGAGGAACGACAGTTGTTGCTGGTAATTAAAAAAGTCTAGCAATTTATAGTTCGGTAGCCCGGTGCTATTCGTCCTTTTTTATGCAGTATTATAGAGTTGAAGAAATCGATCGAGGCTTAAGTGCTAGAGCTGAACCTTTTGTGGAAAGTTGAAAGGGCCTGGCGTGGTTGTATATTCTTTTACAAATGCAAATCCCAGTTTTTTCATTGTTTTTATTGGGTGCTGTATTCAATGCATAAGGTTCGCAATAAAATTTTCATTAACTGAGCGTATTCACAATTGGCTTCTCCTTTGTTTCTTTACTTTTCTTTTGAAAGGAGGAATTAGTAATGGAAGGCATTCACAGTAAAAAAACGGCTTTAAAAATCTTATCGCAAACCCCGGTTTCGGTGTTGGACCTGGCTACTGTTGTAGAAGGCGAAAGTGCAGGAGATGCATTAAGGCGAAGCCTTCGCATGGCGCAGAAAGCCGAAGCCTTAGGTTATACCCGGTATTGGTTTGCCGAGCATCACAATATGGAAAGTGTGGCCTCTTCGGCTACGGCTGTATTAATTGGCTATATTGCCGGTGGTACTTCTTCCATACGTGTAGGCTCAGGTGGTGTGATGCTTCCCAATCATGCGCCCCTCATCATTGCCGAGCAATTCGGCACCCTGGCCTCACTGTATCCTTCCCGCATTGACCTGGGTTTGGGCCGGGCACCGGGAACCGATCCGCTTACTTCCTATGCCCTGCGCAGAAATCTTAAAGGGGATGTGGATGATTTTCCAAATGATGTGGCAGAACTGATCTCCTATCTTGGGCCCAAAGATCCAGATGCCCGCATTAGAGCAGTGCCTGGAGAAGGAACCGAAGTGCCGGTGTGGCTATTAGGTTCCAGCATGTACAGTGCACAACTGGCCGCGGTGATGGGATTGCCTTTTGCCTTTGCCTCTCATTTTGCACCAACGTATTTGATGGAAGCATTGGAGCTCTATAAAGAACGCTTTCAACCTTCCAAATACCTGGCAGAGCCCTACAGCATGGCTTGTGTAAATGTAATTGCTGCCGATACAGATGAAGAAGCCGCTTATTTAGCTACCTCATTTTACCAGATGGCTTTGGGGATGATCCGTAACAAACGAAGACCACTGCCGCCACCTGTTGCTTCGATGAATGGTTTGTGGAATGAAGGAGAAAGAGCGGCCATTGCTAACATGACGCATTATGCCTTTGTTGGAAGTGCACCGACTGTAAAAACAGGGTTGCAATCTTTTTTGGAAGGAACAGGAGTGGATGAGATCATGATTACCTCGCATGTGTATTCGCTGGAGGCAAAGATGCGTTGCTACGAGTTGATAGCAGCTTTGTTCGAAACGAAGGAGGCAAACAGAGACAGGCAAAAGAATCTCTGAGTTGAATAGAGCCGGCAGCAATTGACTATCACGCAAGGTTTAGTTGTAAAATAGATGGCAGCATTCCACCCATCAAAATCATTTTTCCTTCAAGCCACCTCCGCTTATCTTAGCCCGTCTATTTCTAAAATCAATAACACATGAAACGAGTGCTATCGCTCATTGCAGTATTGCTAATGGCTGCGCCTTCTTTTGCACAGCAGAAAAAATTCCTGCCTTTCCCTATTTTACAAAAAAAATTACCGAACGGGCTCAATGTAGTTACGGTTCCTTACAACAGTCCCGGTATTGCCTCCTTTTACCTTTTAGTGCGGGCAGGCTCCCGCGAGGAAGTGGAACCCGGTAAAACCGGTTTTGCTCATTTCTTTGAACACATGATGTTCCGGGGCACCGAAAAATATTCCAAGGAAGCTTATGACGAAGCGCTTAAATCCCTCGGCGCTTCCTCCAATGCCAATACCTCTCTTGATCGTACCCTGTATTACAT